>CAXIBK010000070.1:0-10142 GCA_964022225.1 uncultured Paraperlucidibaca sp. | reverse complement strand
CCAAACGCATTATTCGCGATCCCGACGATGCCTCCTGGGTGCCTTACGAGCTACGTCCAGAAGCGACATCCAGCGATGGTCATCCCGTGCGCGCCGAAGACGTGGTGTTCACTTTTCAGGCCTTACTAAAAGATGGCGCACCGGCTTATAAAGCCTATTTCGCCGACATCGAATCTGTCAAAGCGCTTTCTCCGTTGAAGGTACGCTTTCGCTTTAAAAGCAAGACCAACCGTGAAATGCCCATGACAGTTGGCGAAATCAGCATTTTACCCAAGCACTATTGGGCTAAACGCGAATTTAATCGGAGCAGCTTAGATATCCCCATTGGCAGCGGCCCCTATGTCATTAGCGACATAGACCCCGGCCGCCGTATCACCTATGCGCGCAATCCAAACTACTGGGCACGCGACCTGAATGTGAACCGCGGACTCTACAACTTCGACTACATCAGCTATCACTATTACCGTGATGGCAGCGTGGCGTTCGAGGGCTTTAAAGCCAATCAATACGATGTGCGCGAAGAAAACAAAGCCAAAACTTGGGCTACCGAATATAACTTTCCTGCTGTGGCCGATGGTCGCGTCATTTTACAAAGCCAAGCTCACCAAAACCCTGCGCCCATGCAAGGCTTTGCCTTCAACACTCGGCGAGCGCCATTAAACGATCTCAAGGTTCGCGAAGCACTCAGCTTAGCGTTTGATTTTGAATGGGCAAATCGCGCCTTGTTTTATGGCGCCTACACACGCACTACCAGCTTTTACTCAAACTCTGAGCTCGCGGCTCGAGGGGAACCAAGTAAGGCGGAGCTCAAACTGCTTGAACCCTGGCGAAAACAATTGCCTGCTAGCGTGTTTGGCCCAGCGGTAGTGCCTGCAAAAAGTGCAGGGGATGGCTATGACCGCGCTAATTTATTACGTGCTCAAGCCTTATTAAATCAGGCAGGATGGGTGTATAAAGACGGCGCACTACGCAATAGCAATGGCCAGCCCATGCGCCTAGAAATGCTCTTAGTGCAACCTGAGTTTGAGCGTATCGTGCAGCCATTACGCCGCAATCTCGCCCGCTTAGGGGTGGATTTAAGCATTCGTATTTTAGACGTTGCGCAGTACATTGAACGCCTACGTCAATTCGATTTCGACCTCACCGTCACGGGGGTGCCAGCGTCTTTGTCGCCGGGCAATGAGCTTTGGAGTTACTGGGGATCAGCTAGCGCCGATGCTGCCGGTAGCGGAAATTTGGTTGGCTTAAAATCACCCGTGGTCGATGCCTTAATCGCTCGCATCACGCGGGCAAAAAGTCGCGAAGATTTAGTCACCGAAGTGCATGCTTTAGACCGTGTACTGCGCGCTTACTGGCTATTGATTCCGCAATTTCATATTCCCTACTTTCGCATTGCGCGTTGGGATTATTTTGGCCTGCCCGATAACCCACCACGCTATGGCTTAGGTCTCGATAGCTGGTGGTGGAAAGGTTCGCCAGCCGTATCAAGACAGGAACGCTAATGGCCAGTTACATCATTCGCCGCTTGGCGCTCATGCTACCGACACTGTTTGGTATTTTACTGATCAACTTCCTCGTGATTCAGGCCGCACCAGGCGGACCTGTCGAGCGCTCATTGGCGCAAATTCAAGGCATCGGTGGGCAAACTACACTCAGCGGTAGCGCCGGCGATTTATCCGCCGCCAGTGCCGCTTCCGGCCCAGGTTATCGCGGCAGTCAGGGCTTAAGCGCCGAATTAGTTGCTGAAATCGAGAAGCAATATGGCTTCGATAAGCCGGCAAGCGAACGCTTCTGGGACATGATGACGAAGTTCGCGCGCTTCGACTTAGGCTCCAGTTTCTATCGCGATATTCCAGTCATCGATTTGGTGCTGGAAAAATTACCAGTATCACTATCGCTCGGTCTCTGGAGCACGTTGCTGATTTATCTAATCGCTGTCCCACTGGGCATCCGTAAAGCGCATCGTCCTGGCAGTCGATTTGATGTGTGGAGCAGCGGTGCCATCATTGTTGCCTATGCCATACCGGGCTTCTTACTCGCCCTGCTGCTCATTATCGTGTTTGCCGGCGGCAGCTATTGGCAGTGGTTCCCCATGCAAGGCTTATCATCTGAAAACGCCGCAGAATTGGGGTGGTTTGCGCGCGCCGTCGATTATGCACACCACCTAGTGTTGCCCACCATCTGCCTAACACTCGGAGGCTTGGCGACACTCACCCTGTTCACTCGCAATAGCTTCCTCGAAGAGCTGCAAAAACCCTATGTGCTCACCGCTCGCGCTAAGGGTGCCAGTGAGCGTCGAGTGCTTTGGGGCCATGTTTTCCGTAATGCCATGCTCATCATTATCGCCGGCCTGCCCGCCACGCTGTTTGGTATTTTGTTTACCGGCGCCTTCCTTATTGAAATCATTTTCAACCTCGATGGCCTTGGTCTGTTGAGTTATGAATCAGTGATTAACCGCGACTATCCAGTGATTTTCGGCACCCTATTTTTATTCACACTCATGGGCATGTTGCTGCGGCTCTTGGGCGATCTCTGCTATCGCTGGGTAGATCCACGCATCGACTTCGCCAAGGCGGGCGCATGAACTGGTCGCCATTAACGCAACGTCGCTTTCAACAATTTAAGCGCAACCGCCGCGCATGGTGGTCGCTGTGGCTATTGCTCGGCGTGTTTGTCCTGAGCCTCGGCGCTGAACTCATCGCCAACGATAAGCCGCTGCTGGTGAGCTATCGCGGCGAACTCATCGTGCCCATGCTGCAAGACAAACCCGAGACGTATTATGGCGGCGACTTTGCCACCCCCACCGTGTATCGCGACCCAGCGGTAGAAAACCTCATCAGCCGCGATGGCTGGATGCTGTGGCCGATCATTCGCTTCAACGCGGACACCATTCATTTCGAGCGTGCTGAACCCACGCCCTCGCCGCCCACAGCAGACAATTGGTTAGGCACCGATGATCAAGGCCGCGATGTCATGGCACGGCTAATTTATGGCGTACGCACCTCGCTTGCCTTTGCCAGCTTACTCACACTGGCTACTGTTGTGTTGGGCGTTGCTGCAGGAGCATTGCAGGGCTATTTCGGCGGCTGGGTAGACTTGCTGGGCCAGCGCTTTACCGAAATCTGGTCGGGCTTACCGGTGCTGTTTATGCTGATCATTTTATCAAGCTTAGTCACACCAAATTTCTGGTGGCTGCTGGCGCTATTGACCCTGTTCAGCTGGACTGATTTGAGTGGTTTGGTGCGTGCTGAGTTTTTGCGCACGCGCCAACTAGACTATGTACGTGCTGCTCGTGCCATGGGCGTGAGTTCACGCGTTTTGGTGTGGCGTCATGTGTTGCCCAACGCCGCAGTGACCACGCTCACGCTACTGCCATTTATTTTCACCGGCGCCATCGGCCTTCTCACCTCGCTGGATTTTCTCGGCTTTGGTCTGCCACCGGGTTCAGCCTCATTGGGCGAGATGATCGCTCAAGGCAAAAATAACTTACAGGCACCCTGGCTCGGCCTCACGGCTTTTTTCAGCCTAAGTGTGCTGCTGAGCTTGCTGGTGTTTATTGGCGAGGGCTTGCGGGATGCCTTCGATCCGCGCCATGTCGAGGCGGGAAAATGAACCTATTAAGTATCAATAACTTAAGCATTCGCCACGGCCAGCAGGTCTTGGTCGATGACCTAAGTCTCACCATAAACGCTGGCGAATGGTTGGCGCTAGTTGGTGAATCAGGCTCAGGAAAATCATTAACAGCTCTGGCTTGCCTAGGCCTGCTAGCACCTAGCTTAAAGAGCCAAGGCGAGGTCAGCGTGACGGGCATCAATCTCGCGCATGCCACGCCCGATGAGCTGCGCAGCCTACGTGGCAATCGTGTCGGCATGGTGTATCAGGAGCCGCTCAGTGCGCTCAACCCATTGCATCGCATTGGTCAGCAGCTCATTGAAGCGATTACTTTGCACCAAGCATTGCCGCTCAATTTAGCTAGACAAAAGGCGCTAAGCTTGCTGCGCGAAGTGGGCATAGGTGAACCTGAACGGCGCCTCAGCGCTTGGCCGCACGAGCTATCTGGGGGCCAACGCCAACGAGTAGTCATCGCCATGGCATTGGCGAATTCACCGAAACTGCTTATTGCTGATGAGCCAACCACCGCACTCGATGCTTTGCTGCAAACGCAGATTTTAGATCTGCTGAAATCGCTGCAGAGAAATCGTGGCTTAGGCATTTTGTTTATCAGCCATAACTTGCCGCAGGTGCGCCGATACGCCGACCGCGTCATGGTCATGCAAGCAGGTCGCGTAGTGGAATCAGCCATTAGCGCCGAGTTATTTGCCGCGCCAACGCAGGCCTATACTAAAAAGCTGCTGCAACCGTTTGCGCCAGCGCCCAAACCTGTGCTGCCAGATAGCGCGAAAGCTATCTTGAGCGTGACTCAGCTGTCGGTGCGCTATCCGCGCCATCAAGCGTGGTGGGGTGGCATTACCTCGTGGCATCAGGCAGTGGATAATATTGGCCTGTCGCTGCGCCAAGGTGAGTCTTTAGGCATTGTTGGCGAGTCAGGTTCGGGCAAATCCAGCCTTGCCGCCGCCCTGCTACGCCTAACGCCGGCGCAAGGTCGCGTGATCGTGCTTGGGCGTGATTGGCTAGCACTGAAAGGCCGTGAGCTGCGCTTAGCTCGAGCGCAAGTGCAAATGGTCTTTCAAGACCCCTACGGCAGCTTAAGCCCTCGACTCACTGTCGCCGATATAGTCGCCGAAGGCTTGCTTGCTCATCAAAAACTCACTAAGCAAGCTATAGAGGCTGAGGTCATTGCTGTCTTGCGCGAAGTGAATCTTGACCCCGACACTCGCCATCGCTATCCGCATGAATTCTCCGGTGGCCAGCGCCAGCGTATTGCCTTGGCGCGAGCACTCATTTTAAAGCCAGCGATATTAATTCTTGATGAGCCAACGTCTGCACTCGACCGCCACACCCAAGGTGAAGTAGTTGAGCTGCTACGACGTATTCAAGCCGATCATGGCATTGCCATGGTGTTTATCAGTCATGACTTAGCCGTCGTGCGCGCACTCTGTCATCGCTTGATTGTTTTGCGGGATGGTCGAATTATTGAGCAAGGTGATTGTGAGCGAATATTTCAAGCGCCGCAAAAGCCGTATACACAGGCCTTGGTCGCGGATTTACCCGCCTAAGGTGTCATGCACGACGCGAAGTTTTAGCCCTATACTCGGGTAACTTTTTCATCAGAATATTTTAAGGAGAAACCATGGGCATGATGAGCGGTAAGCGCGTACTCATCGTTGGCCTCGCCAGCAAATTATCCATCGCCTACGGCATCGCCAGCGCCATGCATCGCGAAGGCGCCGAATTAGCCTTTACCTATCAGAACGAAAAGCTGCGTGGCCGTGTAGAAGGCTTTGCTGAACAATTTGGCTCTAACCTCACCTTCCCCTGCGATGTTGTCTCTGATGACGAAATTCGTGCTGTTTTTACTGAGCTTGGCAAAAGCTGGGATGGCCTCGATGTGCTGGTGCACTCGGTGGGTTATGCACCCGGTCATGAGCTTGAAGGCAACTACGTCGATGTCACCACGCGCGAAGGCTTCCGCATTGCTCACGACATCAGCTCATACAGCTTTGGTGCGTTGGCACAAGCCGCCAAGCCCATGCTCAGCGGCCGTGGTGGCAGCCTGCTGACCTTGACCTATCAAGGCTCTGAGCGCGTGGTACCGAACTACAATGTCATGGGCCTAGCCAAGGCCTCACTTGAGGCCAATGTGCGCTACCTAAGCGCCAGCATGGGCCCTGAAGGCATTCGCGTGAATGGCATCTCGGCAGGCCCTATCCGCACACTAGCGGCAAGTGGCATCAAAGACTTCCGTAAAATGCTCGCTTATAACGAAGCGGCAACGCCATTGCGCCGTAATGTCACCATTGATGAGGTGGGTAATGCCGCAGCGTTCCTATGCTCGGATCTAGCCTCAGGCATCTCAGGCGAAATTCTCTATGTGGATGGCGGCTTCAACACAGTGGCTATGCCGGCGATGGATTCGATCTAAATAGCCTAGACGTAAAAAAGCCCGCATCAGCGGGCTTTTTTACGTCAGCAACACATTCGAATTATTGGGCAGAAGCAGTAGGCTTAATTGTCACCTTGGTTTCTTCGCGCAATAACGCCAGTGTATCTTGTAGCTCTTGCTGGCCTTGGTTTTGCGCCAATAACCCCTGTGTTATCTGACGCTCAGGACCTGTCAATGCTGGCTTAGCACTCACCGAAGTCACCTGCACCAGCGCAACGCTATCGCTAAGCTTATATGCGGCCCATTGCAAAGCGCCTTTGTTTGGCACCGGTGCACGGAAAATCGCATTCAGCAACTCAGGTTTCATTTGGCGATCAACGCGCGTTAAGCCACCGGCCGATTGCAGATTCACATTAGCGCTCGCAAGCCATGCAGCCTCAGGCTCGCTGGCACTGCGCTTAACCAAGGCTTGTGCCTGCTCCATTGCCTTTGCCAATGCTTTTTCTGTACGCAGCTCTTCTGTGAGTATCGCTTTGACTTCACTCAATGGCTGTTTGCGCGCAGGAATATATTGCGACACATGCAACCAGACAGTGCGGCCATCGTTCAGCGTAATTGCTGAAGAGTTGCGGCGCTCTTTGGTTTGCTCATCGTTAAATGCTGCTTCAACGACTTTACGCTCAGCCAATACACCCTCACCACCTTGGCGGTTAAACAAAGGCGATTGAGCAATGCTTAAGCCGGCAGCTTTTGCTGGTTCAGTAAGATCAGCCGCTTCGTAAACTTTAGCATCTAAATTTTCAACCGCTTTGATGTAGGCATCATCCGCTTCGGCTTGGCGCACTTCATCGGTCAATGTTTGTTCAAGCGATGCAAAGCTTGGAGGCGTTTCAGCACGCACGGCAGTGAGCTTGATAATGTGATAACCAAATGGCGTTTTCACCACTGGAGACACGTCACCTGCAGCTTTTAGTGCAAATAAGGCATTTTCAAACTCAGGCACAAACATGCCCTTGCCTGCAAAACCTAGGTCGCCGCCTTGTGTTGCAGAGCCAGGATCTTTCGACTTGGCCTTCGCAAGAGCTGCGAAATCTGCACCAGCTTTTAATTCAGCCGCAATGCCCTCAATCTGCTTCTTAGCCTCGGCATCATTAGTCTTGTCATCAACCGTGATGAGAATATGTGAGGCTTGACGCTGCTCAGCGCCACTCATAGCCGCCACACGCTGGTCATAGCGAGCTTTAACAGCCTCAGGAGTGACTTTGGCATCGGCCAAGAACTTTGAGCGCTCCAAGGTGATGTAGTTAATCGCTACACGCTCAGGCTGTTGAAAACGCGTTGTGGCCTTTGCATATGCTTGGCTGACTTCTGAATCAGTCACGCTAACATCTGCAAGAAAACGACTAGCTGGAATTTCAGCGTAGCGCACATTGCGGGATTGACCATCTAGACGCGTCATGGCATCAAGCTCGGTGCTCGTCACAAAGCTGCTTTGCAGCCATGATGAGACTTGCTGTGATACCAAAATTTCTTGGCGTGCGCGCGCAGGGAATGTCGCCGGAGTTTCGCCAATTTGCGACAGCACGCGAATATAGCGCTCACCCGAAAACTGGCCATTATCTTGGAAGGCTGGCGTAGCACGAATCAGCTCTTGCACAGACTCATCTGACACTCGATAGCCAGCATCGGAGGCTGATTTCAGCAGTAGCTCACGCTGTACCAAGCTATCAAGCACTTTTGTGCGAAGTTCAGCTTGCTGCTGAGTAGTCAGCACTGCATCAGGGCCTAAACGCGACATAAGTTGCTGGCGCTGATTTTCAACAGCGCGATCGAGCGAACGCTGAGTAATAGGCTCACCTGCGACTTCCGCCACACTGGGCTCAGCGCCGCCACCAAAATAGGTTTCAACACCAAAGAAAACAAAGGGGATAGAGATCAGTACTAAGAAGAGCTGGCCAAGCCAGCCACGTACCATATTACGAAACGCATCCATTGAAGTGTCATGCCTCTACTACGCCACTGAGGGCTTCAAGAAAAAAGCGCGCCGACTAGGGCGCGCTTTCGGGTAACACAATACAACTATTAAACTCAGCTGTTCACCGCATCTTTCAAGCTTTTACCGGCTTTGAATGATGGTGTTTTTGATGCAGCAATTTGAATTTCTTTGCCGGTTTGTGGGTTACGGCCAGTACGGGCAGCACGCTCTTTAACAGCGAATGTACCAAAACCAACCAAGGTCACGGCGTCGCCAGACTTCAGCGCCTCAGTCACAGCACCCACGGTGGCATCAAGGGCACGGCCAGCGTCTGCTTTGGTCAGGTTAGCAGCTTCGGCAATGCGGTCGATTAATTCAGACTTATTCACAGGATGTCCCCTTTAACGATAACGAAAATTCTTTGTTGTGGTTTTTAGCTTACGCGAGCAAACAATGTGACTTGCTCAAGTGCAACGATTTTTAAACGCCCTTGTCGATAGGGTCAAGCGAAACTAGCCGAAATGCCGATAAGAACCCGAAAAAAGTGCGTTTAGCGACCATCAGTGACGACTGGCCGCAGGTAATTCACGTTTTTCGATCTGCGCTAAGCCTGCAGCATAAGCCTCTTCCGTAAGAGGAATTGGTGGCTGAGTAAGGGCAATCGCCAAAACTTCATCGATCCATTTAACTGTTTTGATCTCCAATGCAGCCTTCACGTTGTCAGGAATTTCCTTCAAATCTCGAGCGTTTTCCTCCGGAATAATGACCGTGCGTACACCACCTCGGTGCGCCGCAAGCAACTTCTCTTTTAAGCCACCTATGGGCAGTACTTGACCACGTAAAGTAATTTCACCAGTCATTGCCACATCGGCTCGTACAGGAATGCCAGTGAGCACTGAAGCAAGTGCGGTACACATGCCAATACCGGCGCTGGGGCCATCTTTTGGTGTCGCACCCTCGGGCATGTGAATATGAATATCGCGCTTCTCAAACAGCTCAGCGCTGATGCCAAGCACACGTGAACGCGAACGCACCACAGTGCTCGCAGCACGAATCGACTCCTGCATGACATCGCCCAAAGAGCCCGTCATTAGCTGGCCACCCTTACCAGGCACCGCGATCGCTTCGATGGTTAGTAGCTCGCCACCAACTTGAGTCCATGCCAAGCCAGTAACTTGGCCGACCTGATTCTCAGCCTCAGCCTTACCGTAATTAAATTTATGCACGCCGAGATAGTCTTCAAGTTGCTCAGCCTCTAGCGTGAGCTTGCCGTTATGCGTCCCCATGACTAGTGACTTCACTACCTTGCGGCAAAGCTTGGCAATTTCACGATCAAGCGCCCGTACACCCGCCTCGCGTGTGTAGTAGCGCACGATATCGCGACAAGCCGACTCAGTGATAGCCAACTCAGTGTCTTTTAGGCCAGCGGCTGTAAGCTGCTTGGGCACTAAGTATTGGCGTGCAATAGCGACTTTTTCATCCTCGGTGTAACCCGGTAGACGAATAATTTCCATTCGGTCTAGTAAAGGTGCGGGGATATCCATCGAGTTTGCTGTGCACAAAAACATCACTTCTGACAGGTCATAGTCGACTTCGAGGTAGTGATCGTTAAAGGCTTTGTTTTGCTCTGGATCTAGTACTTCAAGTAATGCTGATGATGGGTCGCCACGCATATCAGAGGCCATCTTATCGATTTCATCCAGCAAAAACAGTGGGTTGCGCACACCAACCTTAGAGATTTTCTGGATGAGCTTGCCCGGCATGGAGCCAATATAGGTGCGGCGATGACCACGAATTTCAGCCTCATCGCGCACACCGCCCAAGGCCATGCGCACGAACTGACGATTTGTTGCTTTCGCAATCGACTGACCTAATGACGTTTTACCAACGCCTGGCGGGCCAACAAGGCACAAGACAGCGCCATTGAGCTGCTTAACACGCGACTGCACAGCAAGATACTCAAGTATGCGATCTTTCACTTCCTCAAGCCCGAAGTGGTCGGCGTCTAAAATATCGCGAGCTTGCTTGAGATCGATGCGTACTTTATTGCGCTTTTTCCATGGCACGCCAAGCATCCAATCGATATAGCTGCGCACCACCGTAGCCTCAGCAGACATCGGTGACATCTGCCGTAGTTTGCGCAATTCAGCATCGACTTTTTTG
>CAXIBK010000069.1:0-10259 GCA_964022225.1 uncultured Paraperlucidibaca sp. | reverse complement strand
TGCCCAGCGTGTAACCACGTACAGCAAACTTGCTCGCGCTATAGATACCCAAACCCGGCACTGGCGTTAAGCCCGCCAATGAAGCGATATTGATAATGTGGCCGCTACCGTTTGCCAGCATATGCGGCAGCACGGCTTGGCAGCCGAAGATCACGCCCTTGACGTTGATATCGATCTGCCAATGCACATCGTCGGCATCCGCTTCATGCGCCCAGCCATCGCGCAAAACGCCAGCAACATTGGCCAAAACATCGACACTGCCCCACTGTGCGACAACATCGGTCATCAACGTCTGCCACGCGGAGGCATCACGCACATCCAGCGGCTTGATCAGCAGTTGGTCTTGGCTAGCAGTGAAGCTATTTAAAGCGCTCATGGCATCGAGATTGATGTCACAGGCACAGACTTGATGGCCTTGGCCAAGTAGTCGCCGCGCTAGCGCAAAGCCAATACCCGATGCTGCACCGGTAACTACGACGTTCATTTCGTCACCTGCTTGGAGGATGTTGATTGCCGTGTTTTAGCTGTAGTTTTGAGAGCGCTGATGTCCGCAGAATTAGTCAGGCAACCATACCTCAGATCACCCACGGTGATCGTTGGTGTCGTGCCGGGGCATAACCAAAAGCCACTAGCCTCAGACGATGGCGCCATATTCGGAAAGCGTCGGTCGTGAATACTGGGGCCTGCTATCGTTTTTTCCGCCACCATCGAAATGTACTGATCGACCGCATATTCCTGGGTATTACCATTAATGATGATTTCCGCCCCCGTCTGCTTGGCGTATGCCGCCAAGCCTGGAATACGCGACAACTTCGGCTCATAAGCATCGAGACTAACGCCGTTTTCGCTGGTAACAAACAAGCCGCCATCGGTGTGCGCAACGATGGAATGATTACCTTCAGTGTGGCCTTTGGTTTTTATCAGTGCCACTGAGCCATCACCCAAATAAGTGCTTTCATCAAGCAAAATAACTTTATCTTCTGGCACATCACTGATGCCACCAGGGCAATACCATTGGTTATGCCAAGGCAACAGGCCTTTAGCGCTTTCCCACTCTTCACGCATGATGAGCAGCTTGGCATTAGGCAATAAACCTGGGCGCTCAGCACTGCCTAGCCAACGCGTAACATTCTGCGTATGCAGGTGGTCATAGGTGATGTAGTCGACGTCTTCCGGCTTTAAACCGATATTTGCGAGCACACCAAGCACGGTATTGGTGGTGCGCACAATCAGGCTATCCATGACACCGGTGAACGCTCCGGCCTTGGCGTCGAGTTGTGCAAAAAATGGCGTCTCGCGCTGATGCTCCCAATCTGATGGGCTAACCAACAGAGTCTTCAGGCCCTCGGCGCTATCGAATTGAATAACGAATAAGCGATTGCACAAATGCACAAATGGCGTCGGCATTGTGAACGCATTGAGGTAGGCAAATTTGGCCGGATACGGCACACGAACAAGCTCGAACGACTCGTAATAGCGCGCTTTCGGCTTCGTCAGCATATCGCGACGAAAATCTCCTGCCGCCGCCCGTGTATCACCAACGCGCGTCATTGGCTGCAAAGCCCTGCGGCTACCATCGAAATGTTTGATGTCCGTCATTATTTTCATTGCGCTGCCCTCAAGGGATTTGCTTATTAATTTCGATGCCACTATATTTCGGACAAGACATCTTGTCAAAACAACAAAAGCCATGGCGACAACGCATAAAATCATTAGCAACGCAGCAGCCAACACAACGGAGAAGCCGTCTTCGCGTGCTAAAAAGGCCTGCGCGGCAGTAGCAACTGAGAGCAGCCAACGCCCTGTTGCCACACGTGCTTATCGCGGAGCTAGTGCCGAAGAGCGCGAGGCCGAGCGTCGCCAGCGCCTGCTCGACACCGCGCTCACGCTATTTGCCGAACAAGGCTATGCGCGCACCCCGATTGAACAGCTCTGTGCCGAGGCAAAAGTCACCGCACGGCACTTCTATCAGCTTTTTGGCAGCCGCGAAGGTTTGCTGCAAGCACTCTACGCCAAGCTCATGCAAGACTTAGGTGGTGCGCTACTCAGCGCCTTATCGCAGCCGCAAGCAAATATTGCCGAGCAATTACCGCTAGCGGTTCGCACGCTGGTCGAGCACTACCTCGCTGATAATCGACGCGCCCGTATTGGCGTATTGGAGGTTGTTGGCGTGAGCCCAGAAATGGAGCGTCTACGCCGCACGGCCATCCACGACATGGCACAATTAATCGCGCGCTATATGCAGCAACTCGCGGCGCAAGGTGATTTGCCCAACCGCGATTATCACCTCACCAGCATCGCTATTGTTGGCGGCATCAACGAACTAATGGCCGACTGGCTAACGGTCGCCGAACCACCAAGCGTGACTGAATTAAGCAATGAAATTATTTATTTTCTAACCGCTTTAATGCATGGCAGCCACTACCTGCCCTCACCTGAGAACTCCGTATGACAACTCTTTGCATCACCGGCGTCGGTGGCTTTATTGGCCTCGCCATGGCCAAACGCGCACTCAGCCTAGGCTGGCAAGTTCAAGGCATGGATATCTCTGAGCCAGCGGCTGCACGCGCCAGAGCCTTAGGCATTCGTGTGGTAGTGGGCGACATCAACGATGCCGATGCCGTAAGCAGCGCGGCCAGTAATGCCGACGTCGTTTTCCACACCGCCGCCATTGTTGAAGAGGATGGTGCCCGCGAAGACTATGAGCGCGTCAATGTTGAGGGCACACGCACGGTCTGTGAAGCTGCACGTACCGTCGGCGTTAAACGTGTTGTGCACCTCTCATCGGTGATGGTTTTTGGCTTTGACTATCTGCCTGAGATTAGCGAAGACGGCCCGCTCGATGGCCAAGGTAATGTCTATAACGACAGCAAACTCGCCAGTGAGCGCGTGGCAATGAGCTTTAATGACCCTGAGCATGGCTTTGGCGTCATCGTTATTAGACCTGGCGATGTCTATGGCCCAGGTAGCATACCGTGGGTTATTCGCCCCATCGAACTACTCAAACAAGGCGTATTTATGCTGCCCGATAATGGCCGTGGTGTGATCAATCATGTCCATGTCGAAAATCTTCTCGATGGCGTTCTGCTTGCCATTCAACAAGACGCCCGCGGTGAAGCTTTCACCATTACCGCTGGTTCTTCAAAACTCATGCGCTGATTGCTGGCACACGCCTACCGACAGCACCAACGTGGGTGCTCAAGGCTCTACTCACGGCGCTAGGCCCAGCCTATCGCGCACTCGGCAAAAAACCGCCTGCCAGCCCTGAAGCGATGAAATTTCTGCTCCGCAAACATCGTTATTCCATCGCCAAGGCACAACGCCTACTTGGCTATAAACCACGTATTCGTTTAAGCGAAGGCATGGCCGAGCTCCTCGCCGATGCTCAATTGAACCCCAGCAAACCTGCTGCAAAACCAAAGCCCATACTCAAAGGTTATAAATAATGTCGCGTCTAGCTTCCCGAAATCGTGCAGCGATCATTTTTCATTTGGTATTTTTTGCTATCGCCATTCCCTTAGCTTTGAAGCCTTCATTAGTCAGCTTAAGCCTAGGCGATTTATTACTGTATTTAGTCGCCGGCTATGTTGTGGCACTACCGCTGATTGGCCTGTTACGCAAAAATCGTGAATGGGTGGCGCTGTGGTGGTTCTTGCTGCCGCTATCGATGGCACTGCCCTGCGCCGACTGGATGCTGGTGCAGAAAATGGGCACGCTGCATTTCCCTGACCATGGCGCGCCACGCTTAGGCGGCGCTGTGCCTATCTACTTTTTAGGCATGTGGCTGATGCTGCTATGGCCGCTGTGCTGGATTAGTAGCCATACCCGCTTTCCCTTGCTGAGCGCTGCCATCATGGCGCTGATTGCTTTTACCGTGTGGGAGTGGGCAGCTAGACCGATGGGCCTGTGGCATGCACAAGATGTGCGGCAATTTCATGGCTTTGCGCTGTATCCATTAATTCCAGAAATGTTGCTCGGTGCTGGCGCGATGTGGATGTGGCAAATTCAGCGCCATCGGCCGTGGCTATCACAACTCGCTGGCGCACTGTCTGTGGCGGTATTTTACGCCGGTGCACTGTCATTATCATTGCTATGGATAGGCTGAAGGAGACTCAAATGAGCAACTTAATTAACCAACCTTTCACCCTACCCTGTGGCGTCACGCTGCCCAATCGCCTCTGCAAAGCCGCAATGACCGAAGGCGTGGCCGATGATTATCTGCACGCCACCGCGCGTCACGCCACACTCTACAAGCGCTGGAGCGATGGCGGTGCCGGTCTGCTACTCACGGGCAATGTGCAAATCGACCGCCGCGTATTGGAACGCCCCGGCAACGTCGCCATCGACCCCGCACCTGAGCATGGCGATGCCGAGGGCATGGCGCAACTGAAAGCCTGGGCCGCTGCTGGCACCGCAAATGGCAATCAGTTATGGATGCAAATCTCGCATGCTGGCCGTCAGTCGCCACGTTATGTCACCAGCGAACCGATGGCGCCGTCTCCCGTGCAGCTCAAACTACTGGGCAACTACGGCGCGCCACGTGCCTTAACAGAAGCTGAGATTATCGACTTTATTGGCCGCTTCGCTCGCGTCGCACGCATCGCTAAAGATGCTGGCTTTACTGGCGTGCAAATTCACTCGGCGCATGGCTATTTATTGTCTTCATTTTTGTCGCCGATAACCAACCAACGCAAAGATCAATGGGGTGGCTCGCTGGAGAATCGCGCACGTTTCTTGATTGAGGCCATCCGCGCCACACGTAAAGCCGTTGGTGCACATTTCCCTATTGCGGTGAAACTCAACTCGGATGACTTCCGCAAAGGCGGCTTCAGCCATGAAGACTGTTTGGTCGTAGTGAAAATGCTCAATGCCGAGACCGTGGATTTATTAGAAATCTCTGGTGGCACCTATGAGCAGCCCAAGTTACTCGGCCACACCGGCAGTGCCGACACCGCGGTCAGCGAAGCACCACAACGTGAATCGACCAAACAACGCGAGGCCTATTTCTTAAATTACGCACGCGCCATCCGCCAAGTCGCTACCATGCCCTTGATGGTCACCGGTGGCTTTCGCAGCGTAGAAGTCATGGAAGAGGCGCTGCAAGAAGGCGTTTGCGATGTCATCGGCCTAGGTCGCCCACTGTGCAGCCACCCTGATACGCCGAATGATTTACTCAGCGGCCGCATCACGCGCGCGGTGAATTTCGAGCATCAGCTAAAGCTTGCCGATAGCGGCCTGTTTTCACCAACTAGCAGCGTGCTGCCATTGAAACTACTCAATGTGCTCGGTGGTCAGGCCTGGTACTACCAGCAGATCTTCTGTCTTGCCGATGGCAAGCCTGCTGACACCAAGATGGGCATTTTGAAGGCGTTTAGTGCTTATTATTGGGATGAAATCACCACGGCTCGGCGTGTGAAGAAAGCGGCTAAGCGCTAAAACGAGCAACACTGGTGCATCGAAGATTTTTAGTCGAAGCACCAGTGTTATTAATAGCCTTAGCCCACCGTGCGGGTCACCGAGCGTAGGGTGACCAGCTCTTCTGCTGAGGTCGGATGAATGCCGATGGTGTCGTCAAATATCGCTTTGGTGGCACCGGCTTTCATGGCCACGGCAATGCCTTGTACCAACTCACCTGCATCGGGGCCAACCACATGGCAGCCGAGCACAACATCACTATCGGCATCGACAATCAGCTTCATCAATGAGCGCTCTTTACTGCCCGACAACGACAGCTTCATCGGCTTAAAGCGCGATTCATAAATATTGACGCGATGGCCGCTTGCTACCGCTTCTTCCTCGCTCATGCCCACCGTGCCGATATTTGGCAAGCAAAACACCGCCGTTGGAATGAGCTGATAATTTACCGCACGATACTCATCAGGCTTAAATAAACGCCGTGCTACTGCCATGCCTTCAGCTAGAGCTACCGGTGTCAGTTGCAGGCGCGCAGTGGCTACCTCACCACCAAAATCATCGCCAATAACATCGCCGATTGCAGAGATACTCGCCTCGGCCGTGACATAGTGCTCATCGACAGCGATATAACCTTGCTTGGTCAAGCGCACGCCGGTGTTTTCCAAGCCTAAGTTATCGAGCATGGGGCGACGGCCAGTGCCGTAAAACACGCAGTCGACAATGAGCTCGCGACCATCTTTTAAGCTGGCTTTAATGCGACCATCATCGGTCTTAGCTAAAGACTCAATGTCGGTTTTGAACTGCAGGTCTAAGCCACTGACTTCAAGCTGATCACGCACATGCTCTCGCACACTTTGATCAAATCCACGCAGGAATAAATCGCCGCGATATAGCAGCGAAGTCTCGGCACCTAAGCCCTGAAAAATCGAGGCGAACTCCACCGCAATATAGCCGCCGCCAATCACCAAAACACGCTTGGGCAGCTGCTCTAAAAAGAAGGCGTCATTTGAGGTAATGGCCAGCTCGCTTCCTGGAAATTTTGGCACCGACGGCCAGCCACCAGTGGCAATCAAAATATGCGCTGCGCTAATTTTCTGGCCATTAATCTCGACGGTATTAGCATCGAGTAAACGCGCATGACCTTCGTGCAAAGTCACGCCGCTATTGCTCAGTAGATTTTTATAGATGCCATTGAGACGGCTGATTTCGGTGTTTTTATTGGCAATTAATGTTGACCAATCAAACACCGATTTGCCGACCTGCCAGCCAAAATCTGCTGCATGCGCCAAACTGACTTGATAGCTTGCGCCATAGACTAAAAGCTTCTTTGGCACGCAACCCACGTTTACGCAGGTGCCACCCAAATAGCGGCTTTCCGCGACGGCTACTCGAGCACCGAAACCGGCGGCAAAACGCGCGGCACGAACGCCGCCAGAACCGGCGCCAATGACAAATAAATCCACATCAAACGACATACAAACTCCTATAAGGCCTCAAGTGCCGTGCGTAAACGCGCCACTGTGCGTTCAATATTTTGCAGCTTATCGAGACCAAAAAGCCCGAGTCGGAAAGTCTTGAACCTAGCAGGCTCATTACATTGCAGTGGCACACCAGCCGCACATTGCAGGCCTAGCTCAATGAAACGCTTGCCGGTGTGAATAGCGTCATCATCGGTATAGCAAACCACCACGCCCGGAGCTTCAAAGCCGGCAGCAGCGACACTGCGAAAACCATGCTCGGCGAGTAAAGAACGAACTTCACGGCCTAGCGTCACTTGTGCGTGGCACATGGCATCGAAACCAGCAGCCTCTGTCTCGCGCATGGCATCGCGCAAATAGATCAGCGCGTCGGTAGGCATGGTCGCGTGGTAGGCGTGACCGCCATTTTCATAGGCCAGCATGATTTGATGCCACTTCTTCAAATCTAGCGCAAAGGATGTGCTCTGGGTTTCGTTCAAGCGCAGCAAGGCGCGTTCACTGAGCATAATCAGTGCCGCGCAGGGTGTGGCGGACCAACCTTTTTGCGGTGCGCTAATCAGCACATCAACACCGAGCTCGCGCATATTGACCCAGAGCGTGCCTGAGGCCACACAGTCGAGCACCAACAGCCCGCCATAGGCATGCACGGCATCGGCGACGGCACGAATATAGTCATTTGATAAGACGATGCCAGAGGCGGTTTCTACGTGCGGCGCAAACACTACGGCAGGTTTTTCTGCTTGGATGGCAGCAACTACTTCCTCGATAGGCGCAGGTGAAAATGCCGCTTGGTGCTGTTCTGAGTCTGGGCGTGCCATCTTCACCGTTGTGCTTGCGGCAATACGTCCGGCATCTAAAATTTGCGTCCAGCGAAAGCTAAACCAGCCATTACGAATAATTAAACAGTGCACGTCATTAGCAAATTGGCGGGCTACAGCTTCCATGCCAACGCTGCCGCCACCGGGTATAATAACTGCTGCCTCAGCACCATAAACTCGCTTAAGCATGTCAGAGATATCACGCATGCAGGCCTGAAACTCAGGTGACATATGATTGAGGGCGCGGTCGGTAAAAACCACTGAGTACTCATGCAGCCCAAGCTTCGGTGCCTGTAATCGATTGTTCACACATTCCTCACACTAATTGCGCTAAAAAGACCTACCTCGTATACCCTTTGCTGAATGCTAGACGCAAGCCAAAACACAATGACAAAACCCAATACTCTTCGTGCTGAAGGCCACAAAACAGGGCAGCCACTAAGTACGATTAGCACCACAGAAATCTTTCTGTGCTTCCTCCAACTTGGCCTCACCGCCTTTGGTGGCCCGATTGCGCATCTCGCCTATTTTCGCGAGGCCTTCGTGGCCAAACGCCACTGGCTATCCGAAGCACAGTACAGCGAGCTGGTGGCGATGTGTCAGTTTTTGCCAGGACCATCCAGCAGCCAAGTCGGCTTTGCGCTGGGCTATCACGCCGGGGGCTGGCGTGGCGCACTGGCGGCTTGGCTGGGCTTCACGCTGCCCTCGGCGCTACTGTTGACGCTCGCAGCAGTGGGCGTGTTGGCAACACAGGGTTTGCCCACAGGCATCTTGCAGGGGTTATTGGCAGTGGCTGTAGCTGTCGTCGCGCAAGCCATTTGGGCGATGGCAAAGCAACATAGCGCAGCTGGTGGACGGCTCATTCTCATGCTCTTGGCCGCTGCTGTTTTGTGCGTGTTTAGCTCGGCACAAGCCACCGTTGTTGTACTGGTCTTGGCAGGACTTATTGGCGCAATAAGCTTTCGCCCTACAAGCACCGACACGCAAACAGCGGCCCTACGCGCACCAAGTTTCCCTATTGGCATACTGCTGTTGTGCTTGGCTTTGTCTTTACTCTTTGTCTTACCGCTACTCAGCATGCTCTCGCCGTGGCTGGCGCTGACCGATAGCTTCTATCGCGCCGGCGCCTTGGTTTTTGGCGGCGGCCATGTCGTGCTGCCATTACTGCAGGCCGAGCTGGTCACGCCCGGATGGCTGAGTGCCGACACGTTCTACACGGGCTATGGCTTAGCGCAAGCAGTACCAGGGCCATTATTTACGCTTGCGGCTTATTTGGGCGCTAGTGTGCCAGCACTGGCTTCGCCGCTGCTTGGCGCAAGCATTATGCTCATCGCCGTGTTTCTGCCGGGGCTGCTTTTGGTTATCGGTCTGCTGCCGTTTTGGGCGCATTGGCAACGACATTTGCGAGTACGTGCGGCAGTTATTGGCCTCAATGCAGCCGTGGTGGGTTTGCTGCTAGCCACCTGGCTGGTGAGCATCGTTCCGCATGCGTGGACAGATTGGCGTGGCGTGGCACTATCGGTTGCTGCCAGCACTGCTCTGCAGTGGGCAAAATGGCCAGCGTGGTTGGTGGTGGTGTTGAGCACTGGGGCCGGCTTTGCACTCACGATGGTGTGACGGCGAAACACATGCATCGCATGAAGCGCTATTAGGTCTGTAGCGCTTGAAACAGCTGCTCACGTAGCCACATTAGCGCCGGCTCGGTTTCGCGTTGGCGATGCCAATAAGCATGCAACGCTAAATCAGGCAGCGCCAAGGGCATCGCCATCACGGCAAGGCCTGAACTCAGACGTACTTGTCGGCGTGGCATAGTCAACAAGCAATCACTAGCGGCAACCACTTTGCATGCCGCCTCATAATGTTGGCAGCGCAGCACCACTTGGCGCTCAAAACCGAGTTTGGCCATGGCCATATCTTCCACGGCACGGCCCGTTCGGCGCGATGAAACAATGACATGTTGAGCAGCAAAATAACGCTCGCGCGTGAGTTTCATGGGCTGACGCGCGACCACCACGAAATCATCACTGGCTAAGGCGGCATGGGCAATATCTGGTGATACTTGTTGCGCGACATCGATGGCGATATCTAAGCGCCTTGCCGCCAAGTCGGCGCGTAGACTACTGCGATCTAAGCGCACACTGGAAATTGGCACTGCGCCGGAAACTTGCTCACACAAATGCGCGACCAATGGCGGCAACAGGCTCGGCTCTAGCTCATCATTCATGGCGATCGTGACTTGGTTAATATCGCGCTGCGGATCGAAGTCATGGCTACGCGCAGCGGCTAGTCGCAGTAAATTCAGCGCGGCATCAATATCTGGCCACAGTTTATCGGCCACCGAGGTGGGCATCACGCCTTGGCCTTCGCGAACAAACAGCGGGTCACCTAAAGACTGACGCAGCCGACCAATGGCATGGCTCACTGCCGACTGACTCAGGCACAGTATCTCAGCCGCGCGTGTAAGACTGCGCTCGCGATAAACAACGGCAAAGACACGATAAAGATTCAAATCGATCTGGCGCAGATCATTCATATTATTCATGACTCG
>CAXIBK010000068.1:0-10306 GCA_964022225.1 uncultured Paraperlucidibaca sp. | reverse complement strand
GAGCTCGCGAAAGCCTAGCATTTGTAGGGCGCGCTCACGGCGATTCAGGGCGGTGCGGTCACTACGACCAAGTCCAGCAGAGAACACCACAAGCCAATCGTTTTGCCATGGTCGTAGGCGTTGCTCAGCTTGTCGCCAAGTTGCGATGTCGCCAGCAAGGTCGCGCGCTGCAGTGGCTAAGCGGTAGCTACCTCGACCTGCGCCCTCGATTAGGCCCTCTGCTGATAAGCGCACCAAGGCCACGCGCACAGAGTTTTCGGAAATATCGAAGGTCCGGCAGGCCAGAATAGCTTCGCGTGCACTGAGCACATGAGCATCGCTGGCGAGCATGACATCGAGAATTAAATGGCGGGCATTGAGTTTCATGAGTGAGGGTCTGAACGTTGTGCATTGAGGCGCCCATGATGGCGAAGCGTTTAGCTTGTGACAAGCAGGTAGCTCTCTGGGTATGCTGTGTTTTTTCCGATGGTGAGTTGAGTTATGTCGTGGATAAATTTAAGCCGTGTAGGCGATGTGTGGCTGATGACCTTGTGTCATGACGATAACCGTTTTAATAACGAGTCGATGGCAGCGTGGAATGAGGCGCTAGACACCATTGAAGCTACTGAGGGCAATGCCGCCTTGGTGATTACCGCCGATGATCCTAAGTTTTTTAGCAATGGCATCGATATTGAGCCAATTTTAGCAACTCATGGTTTTCCGTATTTTATTAATGATTTTGCCCCGCGCTTAGAGGCGTTGTTTTTGCGTGTTGCCCGCTTTCCCATGCCAGTAGCATTCGCGCTCAATGGCCATACCTATGCCGGCGGCGCCATCATGGCCTCTGCTGGTGATATTCGTTTTATGCGCGCTGACCGTGGCCGTTTCTGCTTCCCTGAAGTCAATATCAAAGTGCCTTTCACACCATTGATGACCGAAGTCGTGCGTCTGCTACCAAGTAGTGCAGGTGTGTGGGAAATGATGAGCACCGGTGTGGCCTGGGGTGGTGAGGAAGCCGTGGCAAAAGGCGTGATTGAGCATGCTGTGAGCGCGGAGGCTTTATTGCCAACAGCAATGGCGTGGGCGACTGAAATGGCGAAAAAAGATCGTGCTACATACACGCTGATTAAACGCCGTTTCCGTGTTGCACTAGATGTGTATTTGCCGAAATAAGTAGCCCGCGGCACTGGACGCTAAAGAATCACCAGAAATAAAAAGGCTCCCGAAGGAGCCTTTTTATTTCGTAGTTTAGTGATTTGCCATCAACTGTATTTTAGCCTTCACATTTCAGTGGTAGTAAAGCACCGAGAACGTTATCGACCAAAATTGGGCCTAAAACAGGAATTTGGCAAAGCAAGCTCAGTTGCTCAACTGGTAGTTGGTCAACACCAGGAATTGCTGGAACACCAGCGCCGCCACCAGCTGGGCATGTGCCCAAGCCTGCGCCCTCATAAAAGGCTGGGCCTAATACAGGAATCATGCATAAGGCATCTGTTCCACCCGCTCCGGCATCACCACCAGTATCTCCCGGTGGGCATGAGCCCCCAGCACCTTCAACAAGTGCAGGGCCTAAGGCAGGGATGGCACATAGTTGATCTAGTGGTAATGGGCTTTCACCACCAGCACCTTCGTCGCAGGTTTGGCCAGCACCTTCAACTAAGGCAGGACCAATGGTTGGAACTGCGCAAAGTGCGGTTAACTGATCTGCGCCTGGGATACCGCCGGCGCCCGTACCAGCAGAACCTTCGCCACAAACACCCCCAGCACCTTCAACAATAGCAGGACCTAGAGCTGGGATAGCGCAAAGCGGTGCTAGTGCGCTTGCGGGGCCTGCACCAGGAGTTGTGGAGTCAGGATTCGTTGTGGAATCAGGATCGGGATTAGCAGGGTCGGCAGGGTCTGGGTTGACCTGAGACTGTGAGTTTTCATTATTATTCAGAGAGCCAAAGCTGTCGTCTTCAGTACCGCAGGCTGTTAGTGCTAAGCTCGCTGCGCATAAGGCGATGAGCGAGATTTTTTTTATGTACATGGGGTCACCATAATTGTAATTAATGTTGTTGGTAGACTTTTCAAAGCATTACGCGTCAATAAAAGGCCCTCAATTATTTGAGGGCCTCTACTGTTTATGAGCTAAGCGCAGTTCACGCCGAGCAGACCAAGCACTAATGGACCTAGTACTGGTAACGCGCAGAGAGGTGCTGCCTGATCCAGTGGCAGCATATCTAAAGGAAGGCCGCCCAGTGGGTTGCCACCTGTATCACCACCAGTGCAGTTACCGCCAGTTGCGGCCACTAGCTGTGGGCCAATAACTGGAATGACACAGAGTGCTGTCGCATCGGGTAGGCCTGCTCCATCAGCAGGAGCGTCAGTGCAGCTGCTGCCTGCGGCACCAACTAGCGCTGGGCCAATGCCGGGGATAATGCAAAGTTGATCAGGTGAGATAGGTGATTCGCCGCCGCCACCACCGCTACAGCTTTGGCCGGCTCCTTCCACTAAAGCAGGGCCAATGGCTGGAATAGCGCATAAGGCTGCTAGTTGTTCTGCACCAGGAATTGCTGGGACAGCAGCGCCACCACCAGATCCTGTGCATTTTCCACCGGCACCTTCAACTAGAGTTGGCCCAAGAGCTGGAATGGCGCATAGCGCTGCTAGCTGCTCAACGCCAGGAATAGAGCCGCCACCAGTGCACGCTCCGCCTGCACCACCGACTAATGCTGGGCCAACGCCAGGAATTGCGCATAGCTGTTCGAGGGGGAGAGGCGATTCGCCACCAGCACCGGGTGCGCAGACGCCACCTGTCGCTTCAACTAAGGCTGGACCAATGGCCGGAACAGCACATAGAGCAGCTAATTGTTCTGCCCCAGGAAGGCCACCGGCAGTTCCGCCAGTGCCGGCGCCGCAAGCGCCACCAGAACCTTCAACAATGGCTGGTCCTAAGGTTGGGATGGCGCAAAGTGCGGCTAAGGGGCTTTCGCCACCACCTGCGTTGCCACCACCATCAGCGGTTGTACCACCACCACCGCTGCTGTTATCTAATGTGCCGAAGCTTTCTTCAGTGCCGCACGCAGTTAGTGCCAAACTCACCGTGCACAGCGCGATGAGCGATATTGTTTTTATGTTCATGGGTGCCCTGTTTTGTAGTTTTTGTTTCACCAAAGGAACTTATCATCGCGAGATGATTTTGTCAGCCAACATAAGTCAAGTTCTTATGTGTAACGCTAAATCAAATTTGGCTGCCTTTATGTATTGGTAGTGTAACTAGAATGGGCGCTTAAGGCATTAAGCGCCATAAAACTGTCCAAAATCGACTTTTCTTATTGTTTGCGTCCTAAAAGGCTTTCGCTGAATGCCGATGATGCCCAGCCATCACCAGAAAAAGCTGGTGGTTTAGCCAGTTTTTTACCACCAGTGATGACTTTGCTTGCGCTGCCATAGCCTAGCCAGGTTTGTGTTGGCTCAAACTCAGCTGGTGGTTGGCTGTAGTCGCATACGCCTTCTGGAAATATCTCCTGCATGGCCGTCCATTGCGGCTTGGTGAAAGGAATCACGCCATAGTTATCGAGTGGATTTAAGGGCTTTAGTCGGCATTTATTGGTGAGCGTTAGCAGTGAGTCGCCCGCAACTGTGCGTGGTGTACCAAAACGGGTTTGCACCAAAAACTGTACCAATGGTGTGCCGCAAAGCTGATTTTGCAATGGATTGAGCAGCAGCTGATTGAGTGCGCCAGTGACAGGGTTGAGCAAGTCAGTTAGTGGTTTTAGTGGATCGTTAAGAATATTGCCAACGACGGGAATAGATACGCCATCGGGGCCAGAAAGGCCGGAGAGTGAGGTGCAGCGATCTTGCAGGTCGGCAGGTTTGTCACTAACGATTTTCTGTGCCAATGGTAGGGCGCGAGTATCGGCTTCAACTTTGCTCAACCAACGATCCATTGCCAGCAGGCCTTCGGTGGAGTAGGTAGTGTCGCCAATCAAGGGCACGGGGCCAAACCAGATGACTTGGTTGTCAGCATGGCCCTGTGTGCGAATTAAGCGATCACGCATTGCCCAAGAGTGGAAAGCGTCATGAGCAATGCCTGGGTCTGGGCCGCGCAGGTCTAGAATCGCGACTTCAGCTAAGTTGCTGGCATCGTTAACGCCGCCGCTGCGATAAACATTACGCAAAGCTGGCATGTCGGCGCGCAGGCGTTCAGCACTGGGCTTAATGTCGACATCAAACCCGCCAATCTTGCGATTCAAATCGATAAACATATCTGGGGTAATAAGGCCTTGCTGTAATGAAGCTAAGCCATATTGCACGCCAACATTATCGAGTGGGATGCCGGCGAAGCCTTTGTTTTGCCTCTTTTCGTTTTCGCTCCAAACTTCAGGCTGGCGTTCGCCAAAGACATTGATCATTGGGTCAAATAGCCCACAGCGCACACCACTAGGGTTATTGATGGCGTTGTAGCGTTGTTCGGCGCTAATGCCTGAGCAGTCGTATTCAGGGCTGGCAGCAGCAAAAAAGGCGAGGTCGGCGACGATAGCATCTACGGGTAGTAGGTGGCCTTCAACAGCTGCGAATTGCAGCGGGTTCCATACTACGCCGGGTGCCCATTTTTGAGGTGCCTCTAAATAGCCGCGTAATAAATGGAAGTCGCCAATTTGTGTCGCCGTGGTCCAGCTGTCGGGGTAGGAGCATTGCACGATAATGCCCTGATAAATGCCGGGGTAGGCATTGGCCACTTGTTGCTGAGCAATGGCACCACCAGAGCAACCCGTGCCGATGGTGTAACGTAGCTCGCCAAATTGCTCAATAATGCGCTCCTTGGCCATTAGCATGGATTCGGCTTGCGTGACCAAATTAATGTTGTGGCCGTTATTGTTAAGCGCGGTCGACATCACCATAAAGCCACGGCTAAGCGCCACTGCTGGGCTATCGCCAGCAATACCTTGCAGGCCAGGAATTTCACCAGGAATGGTGCCGGAGTAATCTTGCGTGGGAGCAGTGCCGGGTGAGTATGCAACGCCTGCGCTGCCACCGTGAGTGATGAGCAGTTTGCGATTCCATTGTGCTTGCGGCGCCCAAGGCTGCCAGGGTTTATCGGGCTGAAATAAAGTGGCTATACGATATTGATCGCGATCTTGATAGCCGATTTCAACGCGGACAATGAATGGCACTTTTACGCCCGCATCGGTGGTGGTCATGCCGACATCGGACGCGGGATTTTCAGGGTCGTATGCTTTTAAGTCGGTAATTAATGGATTACTAGAGCGATACAGCCAGCTTATTACTGGTGGCTGATTGCACTGTGCATCCACGGCACTATCTTGGCAGCGATAAGGCTGAATTTGTGGGCCGGAAAAAATAGGCCCGCCATTGGGGTGATTTTGAATATCTGATGTGGCGCGTTGGCCATTACTAAAGGTGGCAATAAGCTGATTCGCGCCCACACGTAAACCATTAACCACACCCATCGTGCGCTTATTTTCACGCAACTGCACTGGATTAGGGTTTAGCGTTTGGCCATTTAGGCTAAGTGCCGTGAGGCTGCTGCCGGCTGGCGGAATAACTTCTATTAAAGCATCGCCTGCGCTAATTAAATCGGCACGATTAGAGAGTACTCGAATATGCGAGCTCGTTGCCATGGTGCTTGGCTGAGCAGTATCAATTTCTGCGGCATCAGATGGGGTATTGGGTGTGCTATTGGCAGTACCGCTTGTTGAGCCGCCGCAGGCAGCAAGTAGTGTGGCGGAAGCAAGGCAGAGCGCAAGTATGCCTAATTGCAGATGTGATCTGGTCATGATGTGACTCTTGTTATTATGTTGTAACTTGCACAAGTATTGTAGTTGCGGCGCTACAATGCAAGGTTGTTTGAATGTTGTTATATAAACATAAATTTTCCCAACCCCCAAAAACAACAAAACCCGCATCGCGCAAGGCTTTGCAGGTTTTGATGATTGGTGGGCGATACTGGGATCGAACCAGTGACCCCCGTGTGAAAGAAAAACACACTACCATCACAAATAACCTGATTCTACATTAAAGCACTAAAAAGCCCTGTATTTGCTGGGTCTTAGCGGCTTTTGGTATTTTAAATCGTGCACGTAGTGTGCTTTTAGGTGTGTTTATGGTTGTAGTGTTTGTCACTGATGTGTCACAAAAAATGTGACATGGTGGCACTATTTTGTGACCCCTACTTGGATTTTTTGTGACTACGTGCGATAAACACACTACTAAGCATTGCTATGTAGGTGGCGCACGGTGGATGCCCAAGCAGCCTTTCAAAAAATAGCTATTCAATCCCGGTCAATGCCCACTGATCGATTGGCTGAATCGTGGCTTGGCTTCAACAAAAGCGATGATTGTTTAATAGCTCATTCGGCTGAAGAGACATTTATTCAGCCTGCTGATAATCCTCCAATTCAAGACTTCCAAGGTGTCGAGTTTGTATCGGGAAATTATCTTAAATCCCTGTTGATCGAAGATATAGATGAGGCTGATTGCGAGTTAGAACCTGCAGGTAATCTTTCCGATATTGTTCTATTGCGACCAATTCTTCTAGTCAAGCAACCAAACCCTGTCATTACTGGCGATATTCGCCATTCGACTTTGCTGATCAGAAAGCTAAATCCTGAGTGTTTGTATCCTGTCGTTTGGGTGAATCGGCTTGTGAGTAACATCACTGTGGAAAGTACGGCGAAGAGTCAAAAAACATCAAAGCCAACTAAAGCATCACAATCACCAACCTCTAAAAAAGCCCTATCAAAGGGTGATATCTCTAGAAGAGAGGCTGAGGCGCTTGGTATCTCTCCAGCCGCATTGCGTAAACGAAAAAGTCGTGAGCGGTTGAGGAGATTGGCAAATGAAAAAAAATAATCTCCATGACCTCAGATCGCTGTTAGGTGGGCTCCAGCTAACCGACAGGCTTCTTCATCTAACAGACGCCTCGGCACATCTCGTCTGCTTTATTCCGGCTATTGATCGTCTCGCGTATTTGGTTGATACATATCCAGCTGCCTTTACGGGCCTTGGAATTCCTCCTAGTGAAGAAATGCGAGCATGGACAAAAGCCGCTAGAGAGGAGATGAGTAAGTGGCCAAATGAGTATAGAGAATTGGCTCTGCACATCAACAAGAGCGGTATTGAGGCCAGCCAAAAAGCCGTCGGTGAGGCGCAACATCCGCTCAAGGGGTATGGCATGTGGTCTCACGGGACTTATGCAGCCTTGATTGTGACCAAGCCTACAAAGGATTCTTTGCCTGCGCTAGTGCAAGGGTTTGACCATGTTTCAGCTTGGGTGCTGGCAATTACAATAAAGTACAACTTGAAAGTTGATTGGATTGACTACTTGAAGAAGGTAAATCACAAAAACCTTCAGGAGTATATGCATCACAACAAAGGCCAATTTCAGTCCCGAGCAGCGGCCGCTGCACAAGGTCTTGTTCGACTGCAACAGATGCATGGACCACTTGAGCATTTTAAAAGGCTAGCCGACAAAAATAAAAATGCACTTGGGTTATCAAATGTCCTATCGGACATAGTTAGCTCATTAACTGAAGCAGATGGACGTTTTAAACGCGGCTTTGGTAAAGATGAAAATGAGCACAGGATAACCATAGATCACCTTCAAAAAATTATTCGGCTGCTGGGTGAAAAGTCTGCACCAAAGCGGAAGACTACCGACGACACCGACACCGACACCGACACCGACACCGACATCAATCTTAAGGAGCAAAAACTACTAGAAGAAGAGCATCAACGCTTTCCTCCAGAGAAAGATAATCACCTTGGTGTGAGTGGCTACAGAAGCCTCATCGATGCCGATAGTTACCCAACATTTTTACCAACCACTCGAATTGATTTTCGTAACGAGGAGGAAGTCCTTGAAGGACCAATTTTCATTGAGCCCACTGATGATGATCGAATCTTTGCGCAGGATAATGATTTAGCGATCGAGGAGGTAGTCGAGCTTCTGCCCTATGAGGTCGACGAACTAGATTTCGAAGACCAGGAGCAGGATGAGCACACGCTCAATGTTGTGACAATTAACGCGGCTGATTATAGACGGCGGATGGCGGAAAGACAGCCAACGCGGCTGTCATACGTCGGTCTAGATGCACGCTACGGTTTAGCTGCTTATCTTCAGGCAAATATGATAGGTCAAGGTAATGATTCAGCAGCATCAATCTTGATCGCTCTGGCATGGGTATCGGGCCGTGATGTAAAAAAACTAAGCAGCCACTTAATCAATATTGGAGCGGATGAAGAAGTTGAAACCCTGCCAAGTGATTATACGGTTGCCTTAAATTTGAATGATCGACATCTCTGGATTCGGCTTAATCAACCTGATGTCTATCCAGTTAACTCAGTAAATGCTCGGCAAACTAAGCGCTGGATAAACGTTCCCGACTTCATGGATGTATTAAAATATGCCAAAACTCTTGATCAAAATGCCGTCAATGCACTTGAGCTAAGAGAAGCGCTAGACAGGCAGCTAGCTGACATACAAAAGCAATTTGGCGTCTCTACAGGTCAAATCCAAAATATGTTGGCTGAAACTCTGATTGCAAACGAGGGTCATGGTTGTACCGCCATGTTACTCACAGAAGTAAGTACTAAGAGTCGTCTCATAAATCTCCACTATTTATCTCCTCGTCGAGATTGCGTGATCGATGCGTATAGAGATGCCATGGTTGAAATGCTCGGATTACCTAATGAGCATTTTACAAAAAAAGGGAACCGCTCCGATGACTTTGTTGGTTTGCACATGTGCCCATCCGACGCGAGTGTTCATGCTGCGATTCACAAATTGGCCTCTGTTCCGATTGAAACTGGTGAGTGGCAGAAAGCACACAATCAGATAGTACTTGCGACAATTATGTTGCTCGCCGCCTCCGTGGGCGTCAGAGATGCACTGTCACTTAACCCAAATGCCTTTGAGATTTTCAATAGTTTTTACGTTTGGCGTTATTTTGAAAAGAGTGAAATGCGTGTCGTGTACTTACCGATGCTTGTCGTTAATCAACTAGTCGCCTACGACGAACATCGCGCTGTCGTGAACAAAATTTGGCGACTAACGCACTCCAGTGATGAGATTCATCCCGATCTCTTTTTCCTGTTTGATGATGAAGGTCATCCGGCAACGTTTCATCCGAAGTCATTTTCAAGATATGTTGAAGCATTTGGTGTCGACTTTGACATGCCGCTTAACGGCTTACGTAGGCTGATTTTTACCCGACTATATGAGATGCGCGACTTTGGACCCTACTTGGATATCTTTATTGGTCATGCAACAGAGGGGCTAAGGCCCTGGGTTCAACAGTCTGGAGCTCGCATGAGCGAGCTGTCTCGAATGGCGAAAAACATCGATGATTTATTGAATTTTGAGCTCAATTGGCCAATCGTCCGAGGCTGTTGCAATGCCCCAGTCTCTTGAGCAACTTTTAGCTTCACGTTTTTCACAGTGGCCTAACAGGTTGAGTTCATTCCTTAATGAATCAACTGAGACTCAACAATGGTTGCTTCAGTGTGTCTTAGGGGCGCATGCGAAAGCGGAAACAACAGGTGCAATCCAACCATTGTATTTGGCAACAGCGAATAAAAATGGCGCTGTGATTGCGCTGCGCGAAATTCTTAAGGTCATGGGCAGTAGCGATGAACTTTTTAAACATCGCATAGAGTTGCAAACAGTCGTAAGACGCTACTTGTCGACCTGTGGCTTTGCACGAGCGAATGAGCTGCTTGTGAGCAATGCTGGCGCTGAGACTGCGGTGTTGGATGAGCCTGAGTTGTCACCCCTTAGCTATCACCAAATTGCCCTGAGTCAGCATGCGCTTGTCGAGGAGTTAAATAGCATCTATCTCGCTAAAGCGAAGCCATTTACCGAAGACGAGGTATTTGGTGGTGTCATTTTTTGCCTGATGACCCGAGACGGGGTGTTATCGCTTCCTGAATTAAGACAAGTACTTGTTGAGCTGCAGTCAGGTCGTTTGGCTCGACTTGGAAAGCTTTTTTATGTGTGCGGACCGATTGGAAAAGGCGGCCAGCAATTCCGGCGACTATTCTTAAGTCCCTTAACACTTGCCTTTATATTTCGGTGGCTAACCTTGCAACCAGCCCAAGAGTTCACAGTCACTACGATCAATGTTGGCATTGACGCGCTTGCCTCCAGACTGTCTCAGCACGCAGATATCACATGGAGAAAGTTTAAAGGGCTTCAGAATGCGGCGATCAGATATTTGAGGCTTCAAGATAATACGCCTCAACACGTTGTTGATTTCATGACCGGTGAGATCTCCAGTACCTCTCTATCAGAGAGCTGCTGGACTAGATTGTTTGATTTTCA
>CAXIBK010000067.1:0-10344 GCA_964022225.1 uncultured Paraperlucidibaca sp. | reverse complement strand
TCCCATTGTTGGTAAATACTTACTGGAAGCCATTGGTGAGCATTTGAGCCTAGAGCCTGATCATCCAGTTATCAGTGCATGGGCAGTAGCTTATGGCCAATTAGCCGATATTTTTGTTAGCACCGAGGAGCAAATTTACAACGATAACGCCAATAAAGCCGGCGGCTGGCGTGGGTTTCGTGAGTTCGTTATTAGCAAGATAGTCAATGAAGCGGAAGGCGTAAATTCTTTCTATTTAACTCCAGCCGACAATGGCGAAATCGCTACTTTTGAGCCCGGCCAATACGTAGGCGTAAAAGTGAAAGCACCTCACGGTGGCTATGATGAAATTCGCCAATACTCATTGTCAGCAGCCCCAGGAGAAGCGTTTTATCGCATCACAGTTAAGTCAGAAGCGATGCTCGTCAGCCAACCTGGTCTAGTATCTAACTATCTGCACAGCGCCAAAGTGGGTGACCAATTATTGCTGCAACCACCAACTGGCGATTTCGTCGTGGCACGCCCTGAAAAAGACATCGTGTTGATAGCCGGCGGCGTTGGCATTACGCCATTACTCAGCATGCTGCTGGCGCGTATTGGTACTACTAAAACAGGCGAAGGTATTACCTTTATAAAATGCTGCCGCGACGAAAATCATCCCATCATGAAAGATGAGCTGCGCAATTTGAGTGAGCAGTATGGCTTCAATTACAAAGTTGCTTATGAATTTGGCAATGGTGCTGATCATCAAGGCTATTTAGATGCTGTTGTGCTCAATGACTGGCTAAAAAATCGCGAAGCCGATGTTTATTTCTGTGGCCCTCGTCCCTTTATGAACGCGCTTGACAAGCTACTTGGCGCCATTGGTTACGCTGAGAGTCAGCGTCATTACGAAGTCTTTGGCGCTGGCACACGACTGAACTAATGATGTCAAGACGAGAGCGCGTGCATCAATTAAGCCAGCATTTCTTAGCGTGGCGATGGATTAAAGTGTCGTTAGTGGTGGGAACACTGCTTAACCTCATTAATCAATTCAGCGCTATTTTGGGGCCGGCCTCAATTGATTGGCCACGCTTAATTCTGACCTATTTCGTGCCCTATGGTGTCGCTAGCGTGTCAGCTTGGAGCGCATTGCAAAATGCACCAAGCTGTAACTGCTGTCATGCCTCAGAGACTGTATCAGCGGATTAATCATCTAGGCGGCGACCTAATCATAAGTCGCCGCTATACTGGCCGACTCAGCTCTAGCAAATGGTTATTGTATGCGTCTCACTCAGCACGCCGACTTCGCACTACGCACGCTCATTTTTCTTGGCCTGAAATCGCCGGAACAGCTTTCAACTATTCAAGAAATTGCCGAGGCCTACCAAGTTTCACGTAACCATATGATGAAAGTGGTAAGCCGCTTAGTGGCGCACCACTATGTAGTGTCGGTGCGCGGCGCCGGTGGCGGTATTCGCCTAGCGAAAGCCCCCAATGAAATTCACATCGGCGACGTCGTGCAGCATATGGAGCCTGAGGATGGTTTGGTGGAGTGTTTGCGCGAAAACAATCAATGTGTGATTACAGCGGCTTGCTTATTACCCGGCATGTTGGCGCGCGCGCGCGATGCCTTTACAGCTGAGCTAAACAAGCAAACCTTGCAAGATATTCTGCCGTTTAACCGCCGCCAAGAACTTAGTGGCTTATTGAATATCTCACAGGCAGTTAAGTTTGAAAGTTAATCTTTGTTGGCGAATGGAATACACAATAAAAAGCCCGCATTAAGCGGGCTTTTTATTAACAGCCGCAACTAAAGCGATGTGCTTAGCGAGGCCATTAAGCGCTGCGCTAGCTGTGCACCAATTTGCTTAACATACTCAGGATCAGCAGAAGCTGTAGGCCGCTCATAGCCATTAGGGCCCGCCACAAAACGCCCTTTGGCCGGCTCAATATCATTGGCGTTGATCATCGCCAATACTTGCGCCGACTTTACTGAGGTTGCTTGGGCTTTAAAGTTATAGCCCGTCGGCGAGTTGGCATTACGTTGTATTAATAGCTCCACGAGCACATCGGCATACTGCGTTAAACCATCCATCTCAATATGTTTCACAACAGCCATCGCTTTCGCATTTTCAGGTCTCTGATCCGCCGCCAAACGAAGCATCACACGACGATCGACAAGACGCACCTTTTTCGCGAGAAACGTGCTGTAGAAACCATCTTCAAATGCCCAAACCAAGCTTTTGGGCTGATGCGTTTCATTCGCCGAGTTCTTGCTGCGAAAGTGCACAGCAGTCTCAGCCTGCATGACATCGCCTTGACGGTTCACTACGGCAGTTTCAATGCGTACCGGTGTTTTCCATTCCTCAACATCATCACTCAATGAGCGATTAAAGAAGATTGCCATGCGTGGTTTGCCTGCACGCACATAAGCACGGCCAAACTCTGCTGCTTGGATTTTGGTTTCTTGTTCTTGCGCCTGTTGCAGTGCGCCTGGCTCCACCATCATAGGCGCAGCAGCATGTGGCGCCTCTGCGGCACAAATAGCTACGGGCAGCACACACCCTGCTGCAAACGTCAAAAACTTATTCATTTATTGCGCCTCTTTTAATTCGATATAAAAGAAACCTGCTTTATTTGACAGTGACATTTCGCGATAAATGCCCGTACCACGTGGAGGTAGCGTAATGCGTTGCCATGCTGAGAAGTCCTCAATTGGCGTACGATTCGCGTCATAGAAACGTGTACGACCCTGCAGAGTTTGCGTGTAGTCAGTCATGTTCTCAATGGTGGTATGCACAGACAATGTGCCAGTTTCCGTGCGCGATGCGCCCGTTGCGCCAATGCTAATTTTGCCATAATCGTATTGAGTGCCTAAGATGGTTTTGCGCTGCTCAAGCATTTTACGGTCAATCACATTGACGCTATTCATGGCGAGCTCAGTGATGCTGGTACCCACTGTTTTCGACACAGGCTTAGGTGGTGTCACGCAGGCCGTCACGCTGAGCGCAACTGCAGTAGCTAAACTAATTTTTGTGAATCGATTCATAATATTCTCACTGTATGTGTTATTTGTTGCGTGGCATGGTTCCCGAGGGTCTTGAACGCACCCACACCACACCTCCGTTTTCGGGCATGGTGACGGTTTGCGTTAACTCCGGTATGGCAACCCCTGCTTTATCAAAAAAATGCACCGTGGCTGCCTGCCCTGGGCTCGACTTCAACGTCATGACATGCACTGCATCAGGCAATGAAGACCAATAACGTACGTCGGCTTTGGCGTTCACTTTACTCGCCACAAACATCTGCATAGCACCGATAGCGCCCAATGTGCCAGCGACCGCGCCAAGGCTGCCACTAATCGGCTGCAGAACCTGTAAGGTGCTAGCGGTATCTGCCAACACCCCACCAACACCCGCGTTGGTGCTTCTGAAGTTGGCTTTACCTTTGACGATACGATCGACCGCACGTCCCCCACGCGATGTGGCCTGCCAGAAAATATCTTCCATGGGATATACCGGCACTTCTTTACCACCTAAGGCAACGGTAACGCGCTCTTCATTAAATTTCCGACCACGGCGATACACCAGCTCATAGTGACCAATACCATCGCCTAATTTACGAGGCGAGGTGCCAGTTTCAACAACCAATAAAGTGTTGTGGCCTTTGCCAAACGCAGGGACATCTTTGCGCAGTGCTGCCAACTCCTTTAGGGCACGAGCCTGCATGACGTCATTGCCCTCACGAAACGATGCCCATGCACTTAAGTAAGCCATCAATGCAAAGTCGAATCGATTTTGATCCTCCTCAGCAAAGGCATCTTGCAGCATGCCGCCCTCAAAGCTAGCGCGCGCATTACCCCAGTCTTGCTCCTGTAGATACAGCAGCCCACGGTAGTAATACGCCATGACACGCTCGTATGGCTCGCCTTTGAAGTCTTTTTTGCCTTCTTCATACCACAGGCTACGTGCTTGCTCGGCACCTTCTTTATTGCTGTAGAAGGATTCGATTTGATTTAACGCATCGTCAAAAGCACGGGTCGCGACTTCGTAATCATTCAGCTCATAAGCACGCGCGCCAAGCTCCATTTGATTGAGAACAGCATTACGCTCGCCTTCACTCTCAAGTCGCTCATACACAGGCGCTAGGCGTGCCTGTGTATCAACAGCAGTAGCTGTGCTCGACGTTAACGCAAGTATTGCTGCTGCAAAACCATGCTTAACGATAGAGGACATCGTCTTGCGCGCTCTTTTTAAATTCGTAGATGCCGCTCCAAACAATGGTGCCCAGTTCAAGATCAATCATCTCAAACGTCATCTGCGTGTAGCGTGAAGCCATGCCCGAGGATTTTGATAATGAATCCATCGAGGTAATACGACCCGCTAAACGATAGTCTGCCCCTGCGGTGGCTTTTGTTTTGCGAATCGTGCCGCCATCTACTACACCGGAACGCTTTAGTTCTCGCTCTTTTTCAATCATGGCAACGTTTTGACGGCCAACGAACACCATCCGGCCATTGGCGGCTCGGTTTAAATTAATGCGTAAGCGGTCTGTAATGCTATTGACGTTAATGCGCGTGGTGCTTTCATTGATAAAATACGCAGAATCTACAATCACGCGAGGTGGCGTTGATTGGCCAGCCAATGTTGCATTGGACAGCATATCGCGCAGCATCATATCCGTGGCGGCGACGACGTCTTGAGACTCAATACCAACACCCGAAACACCGGGCGCTACAGCTTGAGCATCTACATAATTGGAGCTACTGCCCCGTGAGTTATTAACTGTCGACACACAACCAGCCAAGCTGATGGATGCGATAGTGATGGCTACGACAAAGCGACATTTCATACACAAGGCTCCAGTAATGAAGCTTAGGATTCTATCGAGCAAGCCGCTTAAATCAACCCAACTGATCAATTAATAAACAAACAATGCCTATATTCTTTAATCATGAAGGATTGTTTACTACCATTGCCGAAATTTTATGATTAGGGAATGCTACTGATGAAAAAAGCCATTTTGCTACCATTGATGCTGGTAGGCACGCTAACTGTTACAGGTTGCGCCACCATGCAGCCAGTTTCACCTCAAGAAGCTGCTACTAAGCTTCAAGCTCGCCAATTTGCCGTGCAAGAAGATAATACTGGCGCTTATCTGAGCCCATACACAAGCGATGGTGTCACTGCAGAATGGGTTGAGAAATCAATTAACGCTAAGCTTGGCTCATCTTTAGGTGGCGCTGCAGGCGCTTATGCTGGTCAAAAGCTGCTAGAGCAAGTGCCATTTGTTGGTGGCATTTTAGGGCAACGCATGGGCCAAGAAGCCGGTCGCCGCATTGCCATTCAATCCGTGGGTGGCGAAGCCTTTATTCGCGAAACATCAGATCTGTCATTCAATGACTACAATGAAATGGCTGGCTGGCTACTAGTGAATCACGCCAAACACCCACAGTTTCAAGCTGTGATGGACGCAACCTATCAAATTTACCCTGAGCTGCAAACTGCTTATGCCAACGTAGTTTCTGGCCGCTACTAAGCACAAAAGCCCGGTATCTTAATTTGAAGACACCGGGCACTCTGCCTAACGGCTGCCTCCACTTAAAACACATATCAACGTAAATTGCCCGCGATAATCACTGCCCAAATGCCCTGCCTTCTGCTTTACTCTTAAGCCCCTCGTTTACTGCTTAGGAGTCACACATGGCCACGGTCACCTTGCATGGCAACCCCGTCAGCGTCAGCGGCAATCTACCTACCAACGGCCAAACAGCGCCCGATTTCTCGCTAGTCAAAGGCGACTTATCTGATGTCAGCCTTGCTGGCTTTGCCGGCAAGCGTAAAGTGCTAAATATCTTCCCTAGCGTCGACACACCAACGTGCGCAACCTCAGTGCGTCAGTTCAATAGCAAAGCCGCCGCTCTCAGCAATACCGTGGTGCTGTGCATATCCGCCGACCTGCCATTTGCTCAAGCACGCTTTTGTGGGGCTGAAGGCCTAGATGCCGTGGTAAATCTATCAACGCTGCGTGGCGCTAATTTTCTCGCCGACTACGGCGTGGCGATTGCCGATGGCCCATTGCAAGGTTTGGCGGCGCGCGCCGTGGTAGTACTGGATGAGAACAACCGCGTACTGCATAGCGAATTAGTGCCTGAAATCGGCGATGAACCTAACTATGACGCGGCCTTAGCTGCTCTTGCCTAAGCTGAGTTCATAGCGCATGGCATCGATCCCGTTTGTTTTGCGCGCCGGCCCATTAGCTCGCGCGCACATCGAGGCGAATGGCTTCGATGCCAACCAAGTCGCCGCGCTTGGCGCACCGGCTGGTGGGCCGAAGTTTCTCATCTTAAAACACCTGGATGACTACTTGTTTGGCCCTTGGCTAGCTCAACGCCGAGAGCGTTTACCGGTGTTCGGCTCGTCGATTGGTGCCTTTCGCTTAGTCGCTGCGGCGCATCAGGACCCTGCTGCTGCGCTTGATCGTTTAGTCGCAGCCTATAGCGCACAGCATTATGCGAGCAAGCCAGATGCCGCTGAAGTGTCACGGCAGGTTCGGCAAATCTTAGATAGCGTGTTGCAGACGGATGAGTTGGATCAGCTCATTGCACACCCCAAGTTGCATTTGCATTTGATCACCGCGCGCTGCAAAGGCTTAAGCGCACATCCGAAAACTTGGTTGCAGGCCATTGGTTTAGGGCAGGCATTTCTGGCGAATTATCGCGGGCGCGACAAGCTGGCTCGGCATATGGAGCGCTGCGTATTTCACAGTGGCGATGCGCCCTCGCCGCTGCTAGATCGCGATGCCTTTACTACACACTCAGTGCCGCTTTCGCCGGAAAATCTTGCCGAAGCCACACTGGCCAGCGGCACTATTCCTCTGCTCATGCGTTCGGTACGAGATATTGCTGGCGCACCCAAAGGCGCTCATATCGATGGCGGCATCGTCGATTACCACATGGATATGCCGCTAACACCTGCTGAGCCTGGCCAGGCACCGATTTTATTTGTTCCGCACTATGAGTCGCGACTGGTGCCGGGTTGGTTCGATAAAGGCATTACCTCACGCCTGCCAACTCAGGCCGACCGCCTTTTGCTACTTTCACCTGCGCCAGAGCTGGTTGCCAAATTACCCGGCCAAACCATTCCTAGCCGAAATGACTTTAAAATCTATCATGGCCGCGATGCTGATCGTCTGAAGGCTTGGCGCGCTGCCGTTGAGGCCAGCCGCGAAATAGCCGAAGCTTTTGCCGAGTTAAGTGACCGTGGTCGTTTGCTTGATGCCGTGCGGTAAAAACCGACTGCGAACGCAAGCCACGATGCCGCAGACCGCAATCAACATGCCCAATACCGCAGCATTATGACCCTGTAATGCACTGACCACGCTAGCGGCAACCGCACCAGAAACACTCCCGATAGTGCCGTAAAGTGCCGAAGCTGTGCCCGCCTGCAACTTAAATGGCTCTAGTGCCAAGATCGTGGCATTGGGCAAAACAAAGCCCAAACAGGCAGTGTAGATAGCCAATGGCGCGATCAAAGCCCAGAAGCCCCCCCAGCCCGTATAGGCCAACAAACCAAAGCAGCTGCCCGCCACCATTTGTAACAATAAGCTGCGCTGCAATACCGTACGTGGCGACCAGATATCAAGGATACGGCTATTGATTTGCGTAGCCATGATTAGGCAAAACGCATTGGCGCCAAACAGCAGGCCAAACTGCTGAGCATTGAGGCCGAAATACACCATGAAGACGAACGGCGAAGCCGCAATGAAAGCATAAAGGCCGGCCATGCTAACGCTGCTGGTGAGCGCAAAACCGCGGAACTGATGTGAGGCTAATAGTGAACCATAGGCTTTTAAACTAAGCCCAAGATGCAGGGGTTGACGATCAGCCACTGCCAAGGTTTCAGGCAGCTTTTTATGCAGCAGCCACAACACTAGGCCGCCGTAAAGTGCGAGCATGCCAAAAATGCTGTGCCAGCCGAACCAGACTAATAGCTGCCCGCCGAGCATCGGTGCGACCATCGGCGCCACGCCCATGACTAGCATCATGGCGGCATACATACGCGAGGCCTCAGCGCCCTCGAAGCTGTCACGCACCACGGCACGAGCAATCACTACGCCGGCACAAGCCCCTAACGCCTGCACAAACCGTAAGGCAATCAAGGTCTCAACCGTTGTCACCCACATGCATGCCAGCGAGGTAATCGCAAACAGTCCGATGCCGAAATACAGTGGTGGTTTGCGACCAAAACGATCCGCCAGCGGGCCATAAAACAGTTGGCCGATGGCAAAGGCGGCAAAAAATGATGCCAGGGTGAGCTGTAAATGTGCAGGATCCGTCAGCAAAGACTTCTGCAAATCGGGCAGTGCCGGCAAATACATATCGATGGACATGGGCGCGAACGCCGTCAGGCTACCGAGCATAAATACCAGCAAGGGTGTTCGCGCTAAAGCGGTCATTCAATGGGCTCGTGTGTGGTGTCACCATTCGTCACATCGCGGTCAGCATCGTCGATGTCGGACTCATCAAGCAAGGTTTGGCTGAGTTTTTTCTTCGGTGTGGTAATGCCCAATTTACGCAACTTTTCAGCTTGCCCGACTAAGTTACCACTGCCGGTTTTCAGCTGTTTAAAGGCGCTGTCGTAGGCTGCTTGTGCTTGTGAGATGCGCTCACCAACCTTAGCCAAATTCTCGCTGAAACCCACGAACTTTTCGTATAGATCTTTGCCACGATTAGCAATTTCCTGCGCATTACGGGTTTGATTTTCTTGCTGCCACACATGCGCCACCATACGCATGACAAACAGCAACGTATTTGGACTAACCAATAAAATATTACGCTTCCAGGCATCCTGCCAAAGTGCGGCATCACTGGTTGTTGCCAACAAAAATGCTGGCTCAATGGGCACAAACATCAGCACAAAATCGGGTGAATTGGTCGGGAAAATATCTTGATAGTTACGCTCAGATAAGCCTTTAATGTGCGCGCGAATAGAGTCTAAATGCCGCTTCAGCGCGCCCTCACGAGCAGTGTCATCGCTGGCATTGGCGTAGTCCATATAGGCGTTAAGCGACATTTTTGCGTCGATAATCAAGTGCTTATTATCGGGCAAATTAATGATGACATCGGGCTGAGCGCGCGTGCCGTCTTCGCGGGTATGGCTGATCTGCACTTCGTATTGCTGGCCTTTAATTAGGCCTGAGCTTTGCAGCACTTGCTCCAAGACCATTTCGCCCCAATTACCTTGGGTTTTATTTTGGCTGGTTAAGGCATTGGTCAGCTGGTTGGCACGCTGACTGAGCTCTTGGTTCAAGTTCATTAACGTGCGCAAGTTTTCCGTCAGCGCCGAACGCTGCTTAGTGTCGTCACTGTGCACGGCATCAACGCGAGTTTGAAACTCATTTAAGCGCGTCTTCAAGGGCTCCAGCATCTGCCCTAAGGCCTGCTGGTTTTGCTCGCTAAAGCGCTTCGATTTTTCTTCCAAAATGCTTTGCGCCAGTATTTCAAATTGCTGGCGTAAAGCGTTTTTCGCCTCATCTAACAAGGCGAGTTTTTCTTGGCTAATTTGACGCTCAGCCGCCAATCGCTCTTCGCCTTGGCGACGTTCAATGGCAAGCTGCTCGGCTTTGGTTTCGCGCTCAGTCATTAGCTGCTGAGCGTGCGCTTGGCGCTCAGAGGCCAGCGTCTGGGTAAGCGCAGCAACTTGCTCACGTAGCGCAACGTGCTGCGTCTGGATATTTTTAGCATCAGTTTTAGAGGCGGCCAATGCTTGTTCGCAAGCGCTCAAACGTGCCTGCAAATCTTGTTCACGCTGCACAGAGTGAGCCTGTTGCAATGCCCATTCGCGGCGATGCCCGCGACCGAGCAGCCACCACAAGATGCTTGCCAACACCAAACCAAAGGCGCTTCCTAGCGCCACTGACAAAATATCCATAAGCCTCTCTTAGTTAACTTTTTTGCGTTCTAAAGCGTGAGTTTGAGCGCCGCTAAAAACCGCTATGAAACAGCCCTAGCGTGATTTCGTAAATGAGCCCAATAATCCGCGCAATAACTCATTGCCAACCTTACGGCCAATGGTAGAGCTAGCCGCACGCGCGGCGCTTTTGGCTGCACTTTCCCAGAAGGTGTCAGGCTCGCGTGCAGGGCGTTTGTTGGCGGCCTTTTCAGCTGCAACTTGCGCCTTGGCATTCGCAGCATCTATCTTTGCTTGTGCCGCCGCTTCAGCCTCAGCACGTGCCGACACCTCGGCATCTTGGGCCTTTTTCATCAATATTTCATAAGCCGACTCACGGTCTAAGGCCTGCTCATAGCGCCCAGCAAATGGCGAGCGTTGCATGCTCAGCGCACGTTCCTCTGGCGTGATAGTGCCCATGCGCGAGCGTGGT
>CAXIBK010000066.1:0-10400 GCA_964022225.1 uncultured Paraperlucidibaca sp. | reverse complement strand
AACCCGAAAGTAATTGCCGCCAGCATGGGCTCATTTTTGCGTGTGCCATTTCATGTCGTGGATTTACCTGAATGGTTAGCTGCTGCGCGTAAACAAGCCGTTGTATGTGGCGCTGTCATGGATGGTAAAAGTACGCACGAACTGCGCGGCCCGCTATTTTCTTCACAACAGCCGGGTGTGCTAGTTATTGGTAACGAATCCAAAGGCATCAGTGCGGCGATCTCTGAGCAGCTCAGCGAGCGAGTGAGTATTCCTCGCTTTGGCGGTGCCGAGTCGCTCAATGCTGGTGTGGCAGCAGGCATTTTATTAGATCAATGGCGCCGCGATGCGCAGCTCAGAGGCTAAGTCATGATTATTGCTTTATTGCTTGTCGCTGCTGGTATCGCGCTATTGGTTTTGGGTGGCGAAGTTATGCTGCGTGGCGCTGTGCGCTTGGCCACACTGTGGCGCTTATCGCCTGCAGTAATTGGTCTGACCGTAGTTGCAGCGGGCACTTCGATACCCGAGCTTGCTGTGAGCGCTGCTGCAGCTATGCAAGGTAGTACAGATATCGCAATGGCCAACGTCGTTGGCTCCAATATTTTCAATATCGCTTTTATTCTCGGCCTGTGCGCGCTCATTCGTCCATTTGCCGTTGAGGGCAATACGCTCAAGCTCGAATATCCGGTGCTTTTATTGATGACGTTGTTTGGCCTCGTTATCGCCAAAGACTTAATGATCAGTCGGCTTGATGCACTGCTTTGTATTGCCTTTTATGTCGGTTTTACCGCCTATGTTGTGCAGCTGGTGCGTGGCCAAGCGACCACAAATGAGCTCGAGCACTTAGATGCGGAAACGCAGGCACTTTTGGTTATGGAGACGCCGCCAACTTTATTGCCTAGCCTCGGCCTAGTGCTCAGTGGCACAGCGCTATTGGCGTTAGGCGCACAGCTGACGGTTCAGGGTGCCTCCGATTTAGCACGGCTCTGGGGTTGGTCTGAGCGTGTAATAGGCCTAACTATTGTCTCGATGGGCACTGGCTTGCCGGAGGTTGTGGCTTCGCTAGTATCAAGCTTGCGCGGCCGCAGTGACATGGCCATTGGCAACGTCATTGGTTCAAATTTATTCAATATCTTGATGGTCGTAGGCATCACCGCAGGCATTGCACCAATGCCCGTGTCGGCTGCGCTAGTTAGCAACGATATGCTCTGGATGGTTGGGATTACGCTGCTGCTTTTTCCGCTGCTATGGACTGGGTGGCGGGTCAATCGTGTCGAAGGCGCTCTGCTGCTAGCGGTATACGGCGTGTATTTAGCACTTTTACTGCAGCAGACCTAAGCTTTATTTACAGTGCTGCATGCCAAAGCGGAATGCGGCCGGGGATGGGCATCACACCGATGCTCGCTTCTTCCGCGCTCTCGACCCATAAGGGTGCTTCTGCGCGCAGGGCATTAATCGACTCAATGCCGCTAATTTTTAGCGTGGCAAAACGACCAATAAGGCTTGCGTCACCGGGGAAGTGAATCCAGCGCGTATTCTCGGCAATACCGACCAAGTAGCCTGGATAACGCTTCGACTCACGGTCAATCAATACGCGTTGCTCGGTGCCCATCATGGCATCGGTTTTACGGCCGGTGTTTCTCGCGATCATGGTTTGCACGCGTTGCAGGCGTTGCTTTTTCTCAACATGTGAGACGCTATCGGGCAGCTCAGCGGCGGGCGTGCCAGGACGCTTCGAATAAATGAAACTATAGGAGTGGTCGTAGTCGACAAACTCGATCAGCTTCAGCGTGTCTTCAAAATCTTCCTCAGTTTCATTGGGGAAGCCAATGATGAAGTCCGAGGCTATCTCAATGCCTGGCTTCGCTGCTTTTAAGCGTGTGATGATGTCTTTGTAGGTATCAATTTCGTGGTTGCGCTTCATCGCCGCTAAGATGCGATTTGAGCCGCTTTGCACGGGTAAATGCACATGCGCGGCCAGTTCAGGCACGTCGGCATGGGCTTGAATTAAGGCGTCGTTGAACTCGAGTAGATGTGAGGTGGTGTAGCGAATACGGCCAATGCCAGGAATCGCTGCAACCGCACGCAAGAGCTCGGCAAAGCCACAAATATGGCCATCGTGATGCTCACCATAATAGCCATTGACGTTTTGGCCGAGCAGTGTGATTTCGCGCACACCTTGGCGCGCAACATGAGCAACTTCGGCAATGACATCATCGAATGGACGCGAAACTTCTTCGCCGCGCGTGTAGGGCACCACGCAGAAACTGCAGTATTTTGAGCAGCCTTCCATGATCGATACAAAGGCTTTGTGGCCTTCGATGCGAGGCTCCGGCAGGAAGTCGAACTTTTCATTTTCAGGAAAGCGCACATCGACCTGAGCAATGCGCTCACGATCTTCGGGTTGTACCGATAGGTCATTGAGCATTTGCGGCAGGCGATGCAGTGTTTGCGGGCCGAATACCATGTCGACATAAGGCGCGCGTTGCAAAATACCTTCGCCTTCCTGCGAGGCAACACAGCCACCAACACCAATAATTACTTCAGGGCGAGCAAGTTTTAAACGCTGCCAGCGGCCGAGCTGAGAAAACACTTTCTCTTGCGCCTTCTCGCGAATCGAGCAGGTGTTGAGCAAGAGCACGTCAGCCTCTTCCGCCACGTCGGTGCGAACGAGTTGATGAGAGTCGCTGAGCAAGTCGAGCATCCGTGAGGAGTCGTACTCATTCATTTGGCAACCTTGTGTTTCGATGTATAGCTTGCGAGCCATGAGCGCGTTAATCCGTCCTATTAAACGCGCGCATTATACAGCTATGCTGCACGCTAGCGCGAAATGGCTTGAAAGGAGCAGAAATGCCTGCGTTGATACGTATTTTAGCAGTAGCTGCTATTGCTTGGGTTAGCCCTGTCATGGCCGCCGACAGTGACTACTTGGCTGCCAGAGAGGCTTTTCGCACTGGTAATGATGCCGCGCTAGCCAAGGCCTATCGCCAGCTCAGCGACTCGCCTCTGCAGGTCTATGCTGAGTTTTGGCAGCTTTGGCGACGCTTAAAACTGCCAGATGCCAGCGCCGACGTAGAGCGCTTTCTTGCTAAAGAGAAAGGCAGCTATTTAGCCGAAAAGCTACGCATGGAATGGCTAGAGCAGTTGGCCAAGCGCAGTGACTGGAGCGGTTTTCAGCGCCAGTACCCGCTATTAATTGATACTCCTAGCATCAAGCTTCAGTGCTACAACTGGCAGGCGATGATGGCAGCTAAGCCCGATATAAAACTGCCTGACGCGGTAACGCCGCTTTGGTACACAGCAAAAGACTTGCCTTCGGAATGTTTACCAGTACAGGCGCAGCTTCAGCGCACCGGCTTAATTGACGAGGAGGCAATATGGGCGCGCTTTCGCCTTGCCATGGAAGCTAATGCGCAGGGCCTAGCGCGCTTCTTAGCGCAAAGCCTAAACCTCACACTAAATGCCGCAACGCAACAGCAAGTACGAGATCAACCAGAGGTTTTCTTGTCACGCTTCAACCCTAAGCAGCGTCTTGACCGCGAATTAGCCGTCTGGGCCTATGGCCGTTGGGCGCGCACGAATTTGCCGGCAGCACTGACGCATTTAGAGGTCGAAGGTGATGAGCTGGCAGAGCAGTCGGCGCTGGCATGGCGGCAACTAGCGATGACCGGTGCGCGCCAATTCAATGCCGATAGCGAGATTTGGTTTGCGCGCAGTGAATCGGCGCCGTGGTCCGATTTACAACGTGAGGCTAGGTTGCGTCTACTGGTTCGACTGAGCCAATGGCCGGCGTATTTAAAAGACTTTGCGACTATGCCTGAGAGCATTCGCCAAGATCGTGCGTGGCGCTATTGGGCAGCGCGTGCCAATAGCGCGATGAGTTCCGACTCAGGTCAAACCAAATCGCAGCGTAAGTTTTACGACAATAGCGCACAAGCTTTGTTTGCCAGCTTGAGTAGCGACGATGATTATTATGGTTTGCTGGCGCGCGAGCGTTTAGGCCAAGCGCTAGGCCCAGTGCCAGAGAAAATAAACATTAAAGATGCCGATCGTGCTCGCTTAGCTTCGCACGCAGGCTTTCAGCGAGCCTTTGCGCTTTATGGCTTAGGCTTGCGCTGGGAGTCGGCGAATGAGTTTAATTGGTCTGTGCGTGGTGCCGATGATCGTTTGTTATTAACCGCGGCAAATCAAGCCAATGCCATGGGTTGGTATGACCGTGCCATTTATGCCGCTGAGCGCACACAGGCCGATCATGCTTTGCATTACCGTTTTATTGCGCCTTATCGCGACATCACCCAAGCCTATGCGAAAGATATGGCGCTTGATGAAGCCTGGGTTTATGGCTTGATGCGTCAGGAAAGCCGCTTTGCTCCGAAGGCTACTTCCGGTGCTGGAGCTAACGGCTTGATGCAGCTCATGCCAGGCACCGCGCAATGGGTTGCAAAACAACTAGGCATTCCATATAGCGCCAGTATGACCAATGATGCTGGGCAGAACGTGCAACTCGGCACTTACTATTTACGTCATGTCGAAGACACTTTGGGGCATCCCGTGTTGGCAACTGCGGGTTATAACGCAGGCCCACGCCGTGCCTTGGAGTGGCAGCCCGATACCGCGATGGATGCGACTCAATACATCGAAAGCATTCCATTTCCTGAGACGCGAGACTACGTGAAAAAAGTCATGGCGAATGCGGTGAGTTATGCTCGGCTTTTTGGTCGCGGCGAAACTAAGTTAAGCACGCGTTTAGGGACGATTCCCGCTCGCCAAATGACACCGATACAAGGGCCGTAAATGATGAGTAAATCGCCACGTCAAAAGCTTCGCATCGCCGTTATTGCTGCATTGGTTATCAGTGTTGGTTTAGCGGCGTGGGCTTGGCTTCAGCGCCCTGTGTATTCGGGCTTGCCAGTATTAAAGCTGGGTGGCGAATTTAGTTTAGATAATGCCAATGGTCAGCCGTTTGCTCTGCAGGATAGCTCAGGAAAAGTCCGATTACTGAGCTTTGGCTACACGCATTGCCCCGATATTTGTCCAATGACATTGGCGCGTTATCGAGCGGTGCTAGACGCTTTGGGCGATGATGGCGCTAAGCTACAGACGATTATGATCAGCGTTGATCCAGCTCGCGACACACCTGAGATTTTGCACAAGTACGTGAGTTATTTTAGCCCGCAGATTGTTGGCCTAACGGGGACGCCCGAGGCCATTGCTGCAGTGGCGAAGCAGTACGGGGCGTATGTTTCGGTCAACGGCAATGACGTTAGTCATTCGGATTACTTATATTTGATCGATCGTGATGGCCGGGTGCGGCGTTTGTATGATCAACAAGCTGGCGTTGACGCTATTGTGAAAGAGGCAAAAGCCTTGATGCAGGAACCTCGGGAGGGTGTATGAAAGGCTGTTTGCTGGCGGGCGCTTTGTTACTAATGAGCGGTGCGGTATGGGCTGAGGCGAGTGCTGTGCCAGCCAAGTCGCTTACGTCTGTTACATCGCAGATTATTGCGCGTGATGCCTGGGTGCGTGAAGTGCCTCCGGTATCGCCGGCCGCTGCGCTGTTTGTCACTTTGCATAATGCAGGCGCGAAGGCAGTAGCCATTACAAAGATGAGCAGCCCTGTGGCGGAGCGCGTGGAATGGCACGATATGACCATGGCGAATGGCCATATGCGTATGTCGCAGCGCCATGTCATTGAACTACCAGTGGGAGATACGGCTCTTGTGCCTGGTGCTAGTCATTTGATGCTGCTGAACTTACGCCAGCCATTGCGCGTTGGCGACTCAGTGCCTGTGCGTTTGACCTTGGCCAATGGTGACGTGCTAGTGTTGAACGCCACGGTGCGATCGACACAGCCTAATATGCAGGCTCCACATGAGCACTGAGGGCGTAAATTCGTTGCGCTACTCTGCTGAAGCCACGCTGTCGCGATTTAAAGCCAAACTCAGCTTACTCGCGAAGCCTAACATTTCTCTGACGCCAAACTCGCATTGGAATGGCGAGACTTTTCGCAACCATGGCAAGTACATCAAGCATGATGCTTGGGCGGCATTGCGCTGGCTGCGTACGCGCCAACCTGAGCAATGGCCGCAATGGGTAGACTCCAAGCCAACGGCAAAGCCGACGACTTGCCATAGCGAGCAAATCGCCGATTGGCGCGTGACTTATGTCAATCACGCCACAGTACTGGTGCAAATTGGGCCATGGAACTTACTTACTGATCCTGTTTGGTCGGACCGCGTTAGTCCTGTGACCTTTGCTGGTCCCAAGCGCGTGCGCAGTGTTGGCATAGCACTCGATGACCTCCCGCCAATTCACGCTGTATTACTAAGCCATGACCACTATGATCATCTCGATATTCGCACCTTGATGTGGCTGCATGAGCGCGATAAACCGATGATCGTCACGGGCTTAGGCGTTGATGCAGTGCTTAAAGCGCATGGTATCGATACCGTGGTGGCATTGGATTGGTGGCAGTCAGTAACGCTCGGGCCATTGGAGCTGTTTTTCTTGCCGGCGCAGCACTTCTCAGGCCGTGGAGCGCGTGATCGTAATCGCACGTTATGGGGTAGCTTGCTGGTGCGCAGCTCGGCGGGCTCGCTATATTTTGCCGGCGACACGGGCTATGGCCCGCACTTTCAATCGATCTATGAGCACTTTGGCGCACCTAGATTGGCGCTATTGCCGATCGGCGCGTATGAGCCTCGCTGGTTTATGGGGCCGGTACATATGGATCCCGCCGATGCCGTGCGTGCGCATCAAGATTTACAGGCGATATATTCACTAGGTATTCACTTCAATACTTTTCAACTCACCGATGAGGCGATTGATGCACCCGTTATTGCGCTAAAGGCTGAGCTAGTGAAGCAAGGAGTTAGTGCTGCTCATTTTGGTGTTTTGGGTGAGGGTGATAGCCGATCTGCGTAAGTTTATTGTCGGTACCAACGATCAAGCGCAGCTTCGTGTAGTGAGGCGCGCTGGGAGTCGCTTGGTAGCCAAGCTTGGTGTGACAAACTGGCCTGCTGCATAAAGTCAAACCATGTGAGATGCCGTCGCAGCACGCGAGTGTGGCGGTGTGGCAGGAGTGGGTTGAATAGCCCTAGCGGGTTGAATAATTGCCTGGGATTTTTCTTCATCCACATCCATGAGCCCATTTCGAGCGTGAAAGGCAGGAAGGTGTGGCTAGGTTGGCATTCGCGCAGCTCATCATAGAGATAGTCCCAGAGATCCCCATGCGTGGTGTAACTCAATGCCTGTGGCTCAAGAGCGTAAAAATCGTGGTGCGGATACGTTCGCTGAAACAGCTCATTCAGCGCATAAGCTTCGGCAAGCTGCGGGAAGGGTTGGTGGCTGCGAGCATAAGGAAACCAGAGCCTATCTTGAAAGCCAAAACCAGAATGGCAATCGACGGCCATGGAAAATGGATGGCTGTGCAAGCGCTCACGCACGACACGAAACAGTGCCTCTGCCTCGGGTGCTAACGCCTCTTTGGCATGTCCACGAAACCAGGGCAGACGAGCGCTTAGGCGTTGACCACCGAGTGGCCAAGGTACACGGTGCTCGGCCTCGATAGGGGCATGACGCATTAAGTCTATGCCGTCGGGGTTGGCTCGTGTGCCACGTAAGAATCCACCGGGATTGACGATGGGTACAAAGACCAGACGTACCTTTTCCAGCAAGCTATGCAAGCTGCTATCCCAGCTGAGGCGTTGAACTAAATTATTGAGGTAGGCAATTAATACTTGGCTACCGATACGCTCGACACCATGCACCCCGCCGAAATAGCCAATTGCTGGTGCATCGAGTCGGCGTGTACCAAGGCTTAAGCACCAGAGTGGTAAGGTTTGGCCATCACAGTGAATATGGGTGACGATTTCGGGACAGAGTTTGGCGCCAGCCTGCTCAATGAGGCGTTCAAGTGCCAACAACTCAGGGCTGTTGGCGAGCTGTTTCACAGCCAATTACGCCGCTTGAAATAGAGAAAAGGTGCAACAGCTGACAGCACCATGAGGCCAATGGCGAAAGGGTAACCAACAGCCCAGTCGAGCTCAGGCATGATGCGGAAGTTCATGCCATAAACGCTAGCGATCATGGTGGGTGGCAAAAACACCACCGAGGCCACCGAGAAAATCTTGATGATTTTATTCTGCTTAACGTTAATAAAGCCGAGCGTGGTGTCGAGCAAGAACTTAATTTTATCGAACAAAAATGAGGTGTGTGCGATCAGTGACTCAGAGTCACGGATGATGTCGCGCAGGCGTTCACTGAGTTCGGCGTTGAGCATGCCGGAACGTAAGAGCAGATAAAGCATGCGCTGCAAGTCGACCATCGAGATACGTACCTTGCCGATAATGTCTTCCTGTTGGCCAATTTCGGTCAACAGCGATTCCATGTCATCAGTTTCGGCATTGCCCAGCACTTGTGCGCTGGTGATTTCTAAATCAGCGGCAATGCGCTCGATCATGTCGGCAAGGTTTTCCACCTTGGTTTCAAATAAGCCAATCAGAATCGACTTTGGGTTATTGACGTTAACCAAGCCTTTTCGGGCGCGCAGGCGGAATAGGCGAAATGCCGCTAGTTCTTCTTCGCGAAGCGTAAATAATCGGTCGCCATTGAAAACGAAGGCGGCAGAAATATTGGTTGATGACTGGTCGGCATAGTTCAGAAAATATGAGCTGATGTGTAGGCCATCGTCATTTTCATAGAAGCGCGAGGTCGCCTCAATTTCGTATAGATCGTCGATGCTTGGCAGCTCTTGCTGATAGGCCGTGCGTACCCATTCGCGCTCTTCTTCGGTGGGATTGATTAGGTCAATCCACAAAATATCTGAGACGAGGTCTTCTGTCGCATTAATGGCGACTGGTTCGAGCAAACCCTTATTCAGGGTAAAGGCCATCAGCATGCGTGGCATCTCCCAAGTTTCCCGCATTCTAGCAATGCATGCGGCTTGGCAGCTAGCACTAAGCGTCATCGTGCCAAGGTTCTGGCAATAACTATGAGATCGACTTGGCGCGCGCCAGCGGCAAGTATGCACTGGCTTATAGCCTCAGCTGTGGCACCAGTGGTCAAAACATCGTCAACTAATAGTACGCGTTGTTGCGCCAGCGGTGGGCCGTGCCATACAAAGGCGCCTGCTAGGTTGCTATGCCGTTCGTCTGCGTTCAGGTTTTTTTGCATGCGAGTGTCGCGCACGCGCAAAAGCTGATGTGCGCTGACTGATCGCTTTAGGCGCTGTGCCATGACTCGCGCTAATAGCAACGTTTGGTTATAGCCGCGCTGCTGTAGGCGTTTGGCGTGGATGGGCACGGGGATGATGAGATCTGGCAGGTCATCGCTATCGATACGATCTGCTAAACGCTGGCCAAAATAATCAGCAAGCACTAAGCGGCCGTGATACTTCAGTGCCGAAATTAGTCGATCAATAGGAAAGCTAAAGTTAAATAATGCATAAGCGCGTTGCCAAGATGGTGGCTTATCAAGGCAGTCTTGGCAGCGCTCGGCATCATCGCTAAGTGGTCGCGCGCAGCGAGCGCAGGCACTCATGAGCCAAGGCAAGTCAGCAGAGCAGTCAGCACAGATGCAGTGGCGAATACCTCTGCCATGGCATAGCACGCAGCGATTGGCGCGCAGTACGTCAACTAACTTGCTTGAGATAAGTTGACGATGACTGTTCAGTCTCGTCACAATAGCGACCATTATCGCTTTAGCGCCAATATTCTCACCGAGGTTCATATGCAATCCTTTGCAGCCAATGGCTCAACGTCTCATTCGCAAGCTATTAGCGACTCTGTGCACAACAGCGTTCGCCACAACTGGACGCGCTCGGAAGTCGCCGCGCTATTCGACTTGCCATTTAATGATCTACTGTTTCGTGCTCAAACCGTGCATCGCGAAAACTTTGATGCTAACGCCGTACAAGTCAGCACACTGCTGTCGATCAAAACCGGCGCCTGTCCAGAAGACTGCAAGTACTGCTCGCAGTCTGGTCACTACGACACCGACCTCGACAAAGAAAAACTGCTGGCTATAGAAAAGGTAGTCGAAGAAGCGCGAAATGCGAGGGAGAAGGGTGCGTCGCGGTTTTGCATGGGTGCTGCCTGGCGCAGTCCGCGTGAGAAAGACATGCCCTATGTGATTGAAATGGTGAAGCGCGTGAAGGCGCTGGGCTTGGAAACCTGTATGACGTTGGGCATGCTCGACTCACATCAGGCCTCGGAGTTGGCGACGGCGGGTTTGGATTATTACAACCATAACCTCGACACCAGCCCTGAGCATTACGCGCAAATCATTACTACTCGTAGCTACCAAGATCGCCTCGATACCCTCTCGCATGTGCGTGATGCTGGTATGAAAGTCTGCGCTGGCGGTATTGTTGGCCTTGGCGAGCGCCGAGAAGATCGCATTGGTTTATTGACGCAATTGGC
>CAXIBK010000065.1:0-10559 GCA_964022225.1 uncultured Paraperlucidibaca sp. | reverse complement strand
GCAATGAATGCCCAAAATCTCACGCGTATCGCGATGAAATAAAATCTTCAACATACCAACGACATCGCCCGAAATTTGCGCACGTGCAAGATGCCTAAAGAATGACTGACCTACTTCATATGGCACTTTATCTTCAGTGAGTTGGCGCTCGGTACGGCCTATGCAGGATATCTCTGGGATGGTGTAAATGCCCGTCGGCACATCACCGACATGTGGCACATCTTTACTTCCCGTGATGTGCGCGGCGGCACAACGGCCTTGATCATAAGCGGCTGATGCTAACGCGGGCGGGCCAATGACATCACCTGCTGCGTAAACATTCGCCGCATCTGTGCAATAACGCTCATCGACAGCAATTTGACCACGACTATTAGCACTCAGACCTACAGCTTCAAGATTGAGCGTTTCGGTATTACCGGCACGGCCATTGCACCAGAGAATGGCATCGGCCTTAATTTTCTTGCCCGACTTCGTGTGCAAAATCACGCAATCATCTTGCGTCTCAAGCTTGCTATATTCTTCTTGATTTCGAATAAGCACACCTAAGTCACGCAAATAATGCGATAGCGCATCGGCAATTTCATTATCTAAGAATGACAGTAGTTGCGGCTGCGTATTGACCAAATCGACCTTGTAACCAAGGCCAACAAAAATCGATGCATACTCGCAGCCAATCACGCCAGCGCCATAAATAATCAGCTTTTGCACTGAATAGTCGAGTTTCAAAATCTTATCGCTATCGAAAACGCGTGGATGATTAAAATCGATGTCGGCAGGCTGATAGGGGCGGCTTCCGGTTGCGATTACCGCAGACTCAAAACCAATGCGCTCGCTAACACCCTCAGAGGTAAGCACGCTCATGGTGTGCTCATCTTCGAAGCGTGCCTCTCCGTAATACAAATCAACGTCGTTGCGCTCGAAAAAGCGGTGATGGGTAGTCACTTGTATATCAATGACTTTGTGTGCGCGCGCTAATACTTGTGATAACGGTAGGCTGCGGATTTCGGCCATTCGTGACAGCAATGGATCGCGGCGAAAACGCATTAAGTTGTACACGGTCTGGCGCAGCGCCTTTGATGGAATGGTGCCGACGTGCGCGCAGTTGCCACCAACTTCGCCAAGCTGATCGATCACCGCAACGCGGCGGCCTTCCTTAACCAATTTCATGGCCGCACCCTCACCTGCAGGGCCGGCACCAATCACTACCACATCGTAACGCGCTAACATGCTGATCCGCCTCGTTTGCTATGCTTTTAACTGACCTTTAGGGTAGTGTTTTTGTAGGCGTTTGTCTGGCCTATTCAACCAAAGAGTGGCTTTTCTAACCAACACATGCCATCACACCAGCGGCGGTTTTACGCTACACTCGAACATATCTTTTTGTCTTATTGAGCCATCATGAGCAATTCCAGCGAGCCTATTCTTAGCAGCCCAAACCCTGTGCGCATCGAGACCGGTGTAAAGCTGCGCGGTGCAGAGAAAATGGCGCGTATTCCGGTGAAAATCATCCCCACCGTGGAAATGCCGCGTAAGCCTGACTGGATCCGTGTACGCATTAAAAACCCTGCCGAAGTAGCACGAATCAAAGGCCTTTTGCGCGAGCAAAAGCTGCACACTGTGTGCGAAGAAGCCGCCTGCCCAAACCTTGCCGAATGCTTTGGCGGCGGCACTGCGACCTTTATGATCATGGGCGATATTTGCACACGTCGATGCCCATTTTGCGATGTCGCCCACGGCCGCCCCAATGCACTCGATGCCGAGGAGCCGCACAACTTGGCCGAAACAGTGGCTAATCTTGGCCTAAAGTACGTGGTGGTGACTTCAGTCGACCGTGACGATTTGAAAGATGGCGGCGCGCAACATTTTGTCGACTGCATCGTCGCTGTGCGCGAGCGCAACCCTCACATCAAGATGGAAATCTTAGTGCCCGACTTTCGTGGCCGTATGGACATTGCCTTGCGCTTAATCAGCGAGTGCCCACCAGATGTGTTCAACCACAATATCGAAACCGTAGAGCGCTTATACAAAGCTATTCGGCCGGGTTCGGATTATCAGCATTCGTTAACACTATTAAAACGCTTCAAACAGGAGCGTCCGGACATCGCTACCAAATGCGGCCTGATGGTCGGCATCGGTGAAACTGAAGAAGAAGTACTAGCGCTACTAGATGACCTAAAAGCTCACGACGTCGACTTGGTCACTATCGGCCAGTATTTGCAGCCCTCGAAAACGCACGCACCGGTTGATCGTTTTGTTCACCCTGATGAGTTCGCGCGCTACGCCGCTTATGGTCGTAAACTCGGCTTCCGCAACATTGCCAGCGGCCCTATGGTGCGCTCGAGCTATCACGCCGATCTGCAATTTGCCGGCGTCGATGTCAATGTAATGACTGTAGCGGCTCAAGCCAATTGATGGCCATGACTTCTGGATGGCTTTAACGCATGACTGACTTGTTTCACCGTTTGCAAATCAACCACGCCAGTGGCGATATCCCTGGCGAGCGTATCGATATTGGCTGGCGTGCTTGGGCGTCTCGTGCACCTAAACTGCAAACTGGCCGCCTGCGCTTCTACTTAGAAAACTTACAGTTTTGGCTAGCCGCTTGGCGCTTTTTCGGCCAGCAGCGCGTGCTTATTCAAGTCGACAACCACTATCTAACGGCCACTAGCGCCAGCATCACCGCCAATGATAAGGGCAGCATTAGCGTCACGCTTACGCAGCGCACTAGTATTTTCGGGCATTTTTTTCGCTATGGCCTATGGCACCTGAAAAGCCCCTTGCACAGTACACTCACGGGCAATGATGTCCGCGTCAGCTTCAGCTCAGCGACCTCTGCCGAGCTGCCAAAAAAGCTACGTCATTGCCCAGAAGCGCTGCTCGATGGCGATAGTGCATTGAACTTACCGTTGCACATCACCCGCTATATTACTCAGTAGCTAGTGCTGCTTTTGCCGCCGCCAATGTGGCGCGCGTCTCGGCTCGATCTAGCTGCTCTACAGCACGTTGAGCCATAGCCAACGCCGGCTGTGGGCGGCCACTGCGAATGAGTACATCGGCTAAATTATTGAGCAACCAAGGCGACTCCGGTAGCGCCCTCAAGCCTTCCCGTAGCACATTCTCAGCGCTCGCTAAGCCGACCTCTTGCTCAGCAAGCTGCGCCTGCGCCAACCACAGAGCAATCTCTTTTGGCCAATAGCTTAAGCCCCGACGCAAACCCGCCAAGGCAAGCTCTGGTGCCGCAGTTTTAGCCATGACCACGAGCTGCTTAACGACAACAGATGGCACCGCGGATGTCGGCCATTCAGCCTGCACTGGCAGCAAGCGAATAGCCCAGCGACCGCTGCGCGCCCATGTACGATCAAACACTGACCAACTCAGCACCAAACGCCGCTGCTCGCCAGAGCGCAGAATGATTTCCTCTCGGGCAGCATCTACGCCAATAACAACGGCGTAATGCCAGACCGGATACCACGACAAACCATTGTTTTGAAAAACTAGGACTGGGCTACCGTCGGCGACCACCTGTGCAAGCACGCGCAAGCTTGGCGTTAAGCGTTCTGGCACAAAACCGCGCTGACGCGATTGAGCCATCAACTCATCGGTGAGTGTGCCTTCTCGACCTGGAATATACAGAGATGGCGCAAGCGTATCAGGCGTGACTGGCGAGCCAAGATAGCTCATCACCATGGCTAATGCCGCAGGGCCGCACTCATACTCGCGTTGAGCATAAAAAGGCACATTGCTGAGCTCTACCGATGGCGGCGGCTGCACACGTAAATCAAGCGCCTGCGGTGTCATGCAGGCGCTCAATAATAACGCCAGCAGCGCCGTCAGCCAAAATCGGCTCAGACGCAAACTGTATCGACTCAACGAATAGAGCGTGTGAATGGGAAGATTTTGGTGAAGCCCAAAATATCCGTTACTAGCAATACTAAAAAGACGAAGACAACGGCGCCAATAACACCACCGCCAGCACCGACTGGTGTGGAGTCAATTTTTTCGGCTAGGCGCTGCACTTCCTCATCAGATAATGCCGCAACACGCTCAACTGCTTGGTCTGAATCAACGCCAAAACGCGTCATCTGTGTACGTACTTCTTCACGCTGTAGCCAATCCACTACTTGCGCACGCTGGCTTTCAATTGCAGCACTATCGCTGCTTGATAAATATGTTTCCGGAGCAATAGGTCCTGCAATAGCAGCCACGCTCCAGGCACTCGTTGTCACGATTAATACGCTTGCTGTTGCAGCTCGAATGAACTTTTTCATTTTGTCTTACCTCAAGTAAAGCTTGCTCAATATACGCCTAAGTAAGCTAGGGCGTTGACATTACGCTAGCCGCGTCGATCAGCCACAAACGGGTTGGTTCGGCGCTCATGACCAATGGTCGACATTGGGCCATGGCCAGGCACAAAGCGCATATCATCAGGCAGAGTCCAAAGTTCACGCTTGATGGCGTCGAGCAGGTCTTGATGATTACCCATAGGAAAGTCGGTGCGACCAATAGAGCCGGCAAACAGCACATCACCGACAAAACTCACACCTGCACTTTCTGAAATAAACACAACGTGCCCCGGCGTGTGGCCAGGGCAATGGCGCACCAATAAAGTCTCCGCACCAACTGTGACTTCATTGCCTTGATCTAGCCAACGCGTCGGCGTAAATGGCCGCGCCGTGGGGAACTGGAACATGCGCGATTGATCATCTAAGCGATCTATCCAAAACTGGTCGCCGGGGTGTGGCCCCTCAATTGGCAGATGCAATTGCTCAGCTAAATCGGCGACAGCACCAGCGTGATCGATGTGTGCATGTGTGACTAGCAACTTGGTCAGTGTCACCCCTTCGGAGGCGACTAGGGCCAATAGTTTATCGGCGTCACCGCCGGCATCAACAAGCGCTGCTTCATTGGTGGCATCACACCAGATCAAACTGCAGTTTTGCTCAAATGGTGTCACGGGGTGAATGCGAAAGCGTAAAGCCATTAACTCAGCTCCTGGTTCGGGCGGCTGATTTCGGCCGCAGCGGGTGGTCGGTGCTCTGGTTTCAGGCGCACGTAAAGAGTTTTATTGACGCGGGCGATGACTTGGCCATCGGGATCAACAACGTCCACAACAAGCTCGGGACGCACAGCATCACCTGTGGCAGCTTGTACTTTGATTTGCTCAAGCAGGCCATCAGGCAAGCGAAAATAAGCGAATACTTGGCTCTTGCCGGGGCGCATAAAATCAATTTTTGCGGCCTGATCCCAAACAATATAGTGAGAACCCAATCTCTCCATCAGGATGAGCATGTAAAACGGGTCGACCATGCTGTAGAGACTGCCGCCAAAGTGCGTTCCGACGTAGTTTCTATTCCAGCGCGTGAGCTTCATGGACACATCGATTTCACTAAAATCGGGGCTGATGCGATCAATTCGAACACCCGCCCCCAAGAACGGTGGGTACAAGGAAAACAACCAACGTAGACGACTCGCCTTCATGCAGACACCTTCAGATATGATGACATTTTGGGCTACACTCGCCCCATCATTGCCAAGGAGCACTTTACCATGCCATCGATGGATGTCGTTTCAGAACTCGAGGTTTACGAGGTTAATCACGCTGTACAAAACACCACGAAAGAAATCGCCACGCGTTTCGACTTTCGCGGCTCTGAAGTGTCGGTGAACTTCAACGAAAAAAACAAAGAAATTAAACTCAGCGCCGAGTCTGATTTTCAGGTTGAGCAAGTGCTCGCCATGCTTGAGAACCATATGATCAAGCGCAAAGTCGACCCACAAGTGCTAGACCCACAAAAGATGGAGGCCTCGGGCAAATTTATGCACCAAATCATCAAACTGAAAGATGGTTTGGACAGCGATACCGCAAAAAAAGTAGTGAAGCTACTGAAAGAAAATGGCCATAAAGTTCAGGCCAGCATTCAAGGTGACAAAGTGCGTGTAAGCGATAAGAAACGTGATGCATTGCAGGCTGTGATGGCATTTTTACGTGAACAACAACTTGGTTTGCCACTGCAATTTAATAACTTCAAGGACTAATAGTGATGGCTTTCAGCAATAATATTACACGCGCCATGCGCCCTTTTCAGGCCCTGCCAGAAAGCTTACGCCAACGCGCAATCTCAATGATTTTTGGTCGTGTCGTGCCCTTTGTCGGCACCTCAGGTCTGCTCTATGAAGAGATCAGCGAAACTCGTGTAATTGTCAGCATCAAGAACCGCCGTAAAGTGCAAAATCACATCAAAAGCGTGCACGCCGCTGCCATGGCGCTCTTAGCAGAAACCGCTTCAGGATTCGTTGTTGGTGTGAACTTGCCTGACGACAAAATGCCGCTGATTAAAACCTTGAAGGTCGATTATGTCCGCCGCTCATCAGGCGATTTACGCGCAGTAGCAACGCTCACACAGGCCGACATCAACCGGATTCGCAACGAGCCAAAAGGTGAAGTGCTGGTGCCGGTTGTGGTGACTGACGCCACTGGTGAGCAGCCGGTGAATTGCGAAATGCTCTGGGCGTGGACAAGTAAGAAGCGTAAGTAAGCGCTTTTCGGCTCAATAGTGCGGCGGCGGTGGTTCAAACTCAGGACTACCACTGCCGCTAGGTTGCAAGGCTCTCATTTGCTCATATAAATGCCGCATATCGGCCTGCAAGCGCGCAATATGATCTTGCTGCACAGCCACTAAGCGATTTAATGCATCGAGCAAATCATCCTGATAAGCGACTTTTATTTCTAAGTCTGTCAGCCGTGACTCCATCATCACTCCCCAGCAAGGCCCATGAGCCGCGCAGTATGGCAGAGGCTCTATAGACCTGCATCTGTTAGACTTCGCGCCACTCAAACTTTAGCTGTTGTTATATCCATGGCCCTGCTTTCTCTGCGTGATGTATCCATTGCTTTTGGCGGTCCTGCACTGCTATCAAAAGTGTCATTTAGCCTTGAGCGAGGCGAGCGAGTCTGCGTTATTGGCCGCAATGGCGAGGGCAAATCGACTCTGCTCAAAATCATTGCCGGCGAATTGCTAGCCGACACCGGTGAAGTCATGCGCACACAGGGTGCTCGCGTCGCGTCATTGCGCCAAGATGTGCCGCAGGGCTGGACGGGAACGGTTGAAGATATCGTCGCCGGAGGCTTTGATGATTTGCCCAGCGGTGATGCGACATTGGAAGACTGGGAAATCCAAATTCGTGTTAATAAAATCACCACGCGCTTAAGCCTCGACCCATACGCAGACTTCAATTCGCTTTCTGGTGGCCGAAAGCGCCGCGTTTTACTCGCGCGCGCATTGGTTACCGAGCCCGATATTTTGCTGCTCGATGAGCCCACCAACCACCTCGATGTGCGCTCGATTACTTGGATCGAAGACTTTCTTTTAGGCTGGAATGGCACGCTGCTATTCATCAGTCACGATCGTCGTTTCTTAGGCAATTTAGCTACGCGCCTGGTCGAAGTCGATCGTGGCCAGCTGCGCAGCTACCCTGGAAACTACGAAGCTTATTTAGAGCGCAAAGCTGAGCAGCTCAGCGCCGAAGGCCATCAAAACGCGGTGTTTGATAAAAAACTCGCACAAGAAGAAGTCTGGATACGCCAAGGCATTAAAGCCCGCCGCACCCGTAACGAAGGCCGCGTACGTGACTTAGAGCAACTGCGCCGCGAACGAGCTGAGCGCCGTAATCGCCAAGGCAATGCGCGCTTGGTGATGGCTGAAGCCGAACGCTCAGGCAAGCTGGTCTTAACGGCCGAAAACCTGAGCTTGAATCTTGGCGGCCAAAACCTCGTTCAAGACTTCTCTACTGTGGTCATGCGCGGCGATAAAATTGGCTTAATTGGCGATAACGGCGTTGGCAAAACCACGTTGATTCGCATGCTACTTGGCGATCTTGCACCAGACACTGGCAAAGTCACTCACGGCACTCAGCTGTCAGTGAACTATTTTGACCAACTTCGCAGCGCCCTCGACCTAGAAGCAACAGTGGTTGATAACGTTGGGCAAGGTTCGGATTACATCGAGATAAATGGTCAGCGCAAACACATCCTTGGCTATTTGCAAGACTTCCTATTTTCACCTCAACGCGCCCGCACGCCGGTGAAAGCGCTATCGGGAGGCGAGCGTAATCGCTTATTACTGGCCAAGCTATTCACGCGACCAAGCAACGTACTCATCCTCGACGAACCCACCAACGACCTCGATGTTGAAACATTAGAGCTGCTTGAAGAGCTGCTGGTTAGCTACCCAGGCACATTGCTACTGATTAGCCATGACCGTGCCTTTTTGGATGCGGTTGTGACTAGCACATGGGTATTTGAAGGCGAAGGTCAGATCAACGAATACGTCGGTGGTTATGCCGATTGGCTACGCCAACGCCCAGAGCCCATTAGCACGGTGAGCGAAGTGCCTACAGCGAAAGCAGCGGCCGCTCCTGCTAAGCCAACCAAACGCAAGCTCAGCTTTAAAGAGCAGCGCGAGCTAGATGCCATCCCTGGAAAAATCGACGCCTTAGAGGCTGAGCAGGCCGAGCTACAAGCGGCACTTGCCGATGGCCAACTCTTTGTTAACGATCTTGAAAAAGCCACCGCGATGGCTCAGCGCCTGCCATTAATTGATGATGAGTTATTGGTGCTGCTGTCACGCTGGGAAGAGCTTGGCGGTGAAGCATAAAGATAAAAATACAAAGTGTGCGCCGCAAAGCTTGACCGAACGGTCACGCTTTGGCAGGCTGCGCACTTTATTTAATTGAGCGCCTTAAATGTCAACTTTAGCCTCACACAATATCTCTTCCTGCGACAACACCGATCTCCCTGACGCGCAAGCACCAGCCCCCTGGACACTGACCGGTCAAGGCTATTTAATCGCTTTGAAAATGCCAGAAGAAGTACTGGATAGCTGCACATTTACACCAAGTTCTTTACGTAAGTCACGCCGCAGCAAGCTCAGCCTAGCTATGCTAGTGAACTACGACAGCAGTCCAGTCGGCCCTTACCAAGAGCTGTTATTCATACCTGGTAGCTTTCAGTTTAACGATGCCCGTCGTGCCAGCATTAGCCGTATTTATGTATCGAGCCAAGCCTCAGTTACCAACGGAAGGAGCAACTGGGGTATCCCAAAGGATCGCTGCGATTTTGAGATTAACTTTAATGATAGTGGCACCGACTCTGCTCGTCTCACTGCAGATAATGGCGACATAATTGCCGAGCTAGTTCTTAGCAACATGGGCCCTAAGCTGCCTATTCCAACCAGTCTCGTGCCGAAAGCTATCCGCACATTATCGCAAGTTTGGGAAGGTCTTGAGTACACACTAACACCGTCAACGAGCGGCCATGGCAAATGGGCGAAGGTAATCGATTGGAAGTTTAACTCAGATTATTTTCCCGACTTAGCGAAAGGCCGCTGTATTGCTGCGATAAAAATCACTGACTTTACGATGGTATTTCCAGAGCCTCGCATCCAAAGCTGGCGTGGTTGAGAGAGGTGTAGCTAGAGCTTAAATGACTATTACTCTAGCTACTTCTGACCTTTTAGCGCGGCTGGTGGAACTTCCTTGAGCGCTGCACCACGGCCTCAATGAACGCGCCGGCGTGCACCGGATCAACAAACTGTTCAATGCCATGACCTAGGTTGAAGATATGGCCGCTACCGGCGGCTTCACCAAGCTCAGGCGTCCAGGCATTGGCATAGCTAGCTAGTAGCTGCTCTACTTCTTGCTCGATGCGTGGCAGCGGCGCGTAGAGCATGGCCGGATCCATATTGCCTTGCAGCGCAACACGATGACCTACGCGAGCACGCGCCTCGCCTAAGTCGGTGGTCCAATCAAGGCCTAAGGCATCGGCGCCTGTGTCAGCCATAGCCTCCAACCATTGCCCGCCGCCTTTGGTAAACAGGGTGATAGGTACGCGACGACCGTCGTTTTCACGGATCAATCCATCAACGATTTGCTGCATATAGCGCAATGAAAACTCGCGATACGCACCGTGCGACAGTGCCCCGCCCCAAGAATCGAAAATTTGAATCGCTTGCGCGCCGGCACGAATTTGCGCGTTCAAATACAGCGTTACAGATTGTGCGAGCTTATCGAGTAGTGCGTGCAGCACTTCTGGGTTCGTAGCCATCAAGGTTTTCGATTCACGGAAATCACGCGAGGAGCCACCTTGAATCATATAGGTCGCCAAGGTCCACGGGCTGCCGGCAAAACCAATGAGTGGCACTTGACCTTTTAGCTCACGGCGTATCGTACGCACAGCATCCATGACATAGCCTGTCTCTAACTCAGGGTCTGGGATGGGCAGCGCCGCAACATCGGCCATGGTGCGCACCGTGCGTTGAAAGCGCGGACCTTCTCCAGTTTCAAAATACAGCCCCAGGCCCATGGCATCGGGGATGGTCAGGATGTCGGAGAATAAAATCGCGGCATCGAGCGGAAAGCGACGCAGCGGCTGCATTGTGACTTCACAGGCGAGCTCGGGATTTTTCATCAGCTTCATAAAATCGCCGGCCTCCGCGCGCGTGGCACGGTACTCAGGCAAGTAACGCCCAGCTTGGCGCATCATCCAAATCGGTGGCACAGCC
>CAXIBK010000064.1:0-10591 GCA_964022225.1 uncultured Paraperlucidibaca sp. | reverse complement strand
GCAAGTGGGTCACCCTCGCCCGTGCGTGCCGCTTGCGTCAAATCGCGAACATCGCCACCGGCACAAAATGCACGCTCGCCACGACCACGTAAAATCACCATGGCGATCTGCTCATCAGCTGCCCATTGCTCAAGCTGCGGCAATAAAGCCTCAACCATGGCCAGTGTTAATGCATTCAGGCTGCGCTCACTATCTAAGGTAGCGACACCGATTTGACGGCCATTGGCCATTGCTAAAGTTTCAAATGCTACTGGGGATGTCGTCATAACAACTCCTTATTTATGCCCAATGAATGGCTGAGCTATTTTGAGTTCGTAAAATTGTATTGGTTTGTGAAAAATGTCGGCAGCCAAACCAGCCGCCGCGATTTGCGGCTAATGGCGAGGGGTGCGCCGCCGTTAATACATGATGGCGTTGGCGATCGATTAAGCGACCTTTGCGCTGGGCATAGGCGCCCCATAGTAAAAACACGACGCCCTCGCGCTGATCATTGAGTGCGCTAATAGCCGCATCAGTGAACTGCTCCCAGCCTTTGTTTTGGTGTGATGCAGCTTCACCTGCCCGCACCGTCAGCACGCTATTGAGTAGCAATACGCCCTGTTCAGCCCAGCGCGATAAATCACCTGAGCTTAGTGTAGAAGTGTTTAAATCTGTGCTTATTTCGCGGAAGATATTTCGTAATGACGGCGGAAGAGTCTGCCCTTCCGGCACAGAAAAACTTAGACCTTGAGCTTGGCCATCGCCGTGATAGGGGTCTTGGCCAATAATCACCACGCGCACATCGGCAAATAACGTGGCCTGAAAAGCGGCAAAACGTAATTGGCTAGGCGGGTAAATTTGCTGGCCAGCTTCGCGCTCAGTCTCTAGAAACAGCTGCAACTGCTGCATATAAGGCTGATCAAACTCCACACCTAAGTGTGCCTGCCAGCAAGTCGGCAGAGCCGCTACCATAAGCCATGCACTTGATACGCCAAGGCCTCACGTATCCAACCGTCACGATGACTTGCCGAGCTGTGAATCAAACCTTCGTACTCAATTCGGCGTACCGTGGCTAATAAAGATTTTGCCGCCTGCTCTTGATTAGCCAGACTAACGCGCGCCAGGCAAGGCTGCAGTAATTTAAGCCACTCCAATGCCATATGCCGCACGGCCGCTTGTAGCTCAGCATCGTGCAATGCGGCATACCAAAATGCATATTCCATGACTAAATGCTCGCGATGCTTATTCAGCCTTAGCTCAATAAACTCTGCTGCGAGATCAATCAAAATTACTTCAAGTGCATCCCGGTCAGCATCATTTGGTAGCGCAGCCATTTGCTCATAGGCTCGCTGCCAAAATGGCCGAGTAAATTGCGCCAACGACTCTTCAGCAAAAAGCTGAAACGACTGGATAAGCAGCTCTTGGATGTCTTTGAAGTAATATGTCGTGGAGGCCAGTGGCACGCCTGCTGCTTTGGCCACCGCACGATGCTTAACACCGCGCACGCCATCGGCCAATACAACCTGCCATGTGGCGCGCAAAATAGCCATGCGACGCTCTTCGCCACGCGCTTGGCGATGCACTGCCGCCGGCTCGGGTACGTCAGGATTGTCTGTTGCGGTCTGCGATGTAGTCATAGCGCGCTAAAATATAAGAACTAACGTCCAGAAACAAGAAAGGGCCCCAAAGGACCCTTTCTTATTTTGCGAGTGACACCCTTACTTTTGGATGCGGAACTCCACACGACGGTTCAGCTCACGGCCAGACTCATTGTCGTTGCTAGCAACTGGGCGAGTTTCGCCGTAGCCAACTGCTTGCAGACGGTTAGCTTCGATGCCGTAGCCAACTAAATAATCACGCACTTCGTTAGCACGATCACGTGATAATTTCAGATTGTAAGAGTCGCTACCACGACTGTCGGTGTGACCAGCAATAGTGATGCGAGCTGAGCTATCTGAGCGCAGGAATGCAACGGCGTTTTCCATCAGACGCTGAGCGTTTGTAGTCAGGCGAGCAGAGTCAAAATCAAATGTAATGTCACGCATCACAAGTGTTTGCTCAACAACACAACCATTGCCGTCAACTTTAGCGCCAGCAGGTGTATTGGGGCATTTGTCAGCTGAGTTGATCACACCATCACCATCATCATCAACATTGACTGGCTCAGGAGCCACCTCTTTAATGACAACGCGCTCAACTGGCACTTCTTTGATGACCACTTTCTCAACGGGGACTTCTTTGATCACAACCTCTGGCTCGCGATTACCAAGAGCCATTTCAAGGCCTAAACCAGCGCGGTAGTCGATTTTACCATCTGTACTAGTGCTACCTTCGCTGTAATCATCATATACAGCGCGTAATTCGCCACGAAGACGCAGTGCATCTAGACCGAATAAACTTTTAGTAAAACCAGCACCAACGTTGACGTATGGGGTGACTTTGTCACGACCTGGAACGTCGTTATAAACACCGCCAATACCTGCCAACAGGTAAGGAGTGAACTCTGAACGCTGACCAAAGGCGTATTGGAGGTCAACACCTAGGCCTGTTTGGTAGTAATCGGTGCCATTGTTAACACCAGTCTCGATGGTGTCACCGAAAAACTGACCCTCAACCCATAAGTTATCGCTTAAGCGCTGACCGACACCCGCTTGATAGCCGAAGCTATCTCCTGACTCATTACGTGGCGAGCGATCTTTGTCTGCGCTGAGGTAGAAGCCACCGAAGTAGACATAGTTATCGTAAGAGCTGCCGGTTTCTTCTTCAGCAGCAAAGGCAGTGCCTGTCGCAGCCAAAACGGCGGCGGCAATCGCACCACGCACGAGATATGCAGATTTAAACGATGTAGTCATGGCGAATCCTCATGGAAAATCAGGTAAATACAAAATTCTGGCGCAAGATTAGCCGAAACTAATCACGCGGTATACATACGGTTTACAACATCACAACAAAAAACCCAAGGTCATTGGTCAGCCTTTTCGTTTTTCACTTTCTTTCAGTGTGGCTAGAAGAGCATCCATACGCTCACCCAAATAGCGTTGTGTGGCCTTTTCCATAGCGGCAGATACCTCCGCTGCTACGGCCATATCGGCAATTGGTCGCAATCGCCAAATCACATCAGCCATATGTGGTATTTCGCTAGCGGCGGGCATGGCTTTGTTACCCTGCGGCTCAAAGACGTGACGTACTACTAACTGTAATAAGGCATTGGCAACCTGCTCTACATTGGCACGCACACCAGCCAAGATATCAAGCAAATCCATTAAAGGCACACCTAGCTTAGCCAACTCAATGCCGGCATTGAATAGCCGTGGACTAGGCACTTTAAAACGCGGCCCATCAATCATGATAAGTTTTAAACTAGCTGCTTTGGCTAGTGCTTCAGGGCTCATTTGACGAGGGAAAAACGCCATCAGCTCGCTAAGCTCGTAATACGCCGGCACATCTTCAGACCATGGCGAGGTGATCGCCTGCTCTAGGCCCAACAACTGCCGTAGGTCATGGCCTTTTTCCCATGCGTCGATCAGCTCAGCAATATTGCCGAGGCTATAACCGCGAGCTAGTAAAGGACCAATAACGCGTAGTCGTGCCAAATGAGCATCGCTATAAATACCGGTGCGGCCGCGAATTTCGGGTGGTGGAATCAAGCCCTTATCTTGATAGGCGCGGACATTACGCACGGTCATACCGGCCGTCTGCGATAGCTCATCGATAGTGAATTCGCGTGTGGGGGCAATAACTGGAATTGCCTCACTTAACGATGTTGTCTTTTGCGAATCGGTCATCGGCCTCTGCTCAGCGGGCAAGTCATCTTGTTATTCAAGTGCACTAGCTTACGCCAAAGCTATCGTGCGGACAAAGAAAAAGACCCGAGCTTTGCAGACATCGGGTCTTTTTCATTCAGCGTGAATGCACAAACTTCACGCGATTAGCACGGCGAGTTGAATTACTCGAAGGTTTTACCGCTGGCCGCCATATCACGCAGCAACTGTGGCGGCGTAAAGCGATCGCCAAATTTAGCTGCGAAGGCATCCGCACGTTTAACGAACTCGGCCACACCCACGTAGTTGATGTACTGCAACACGCCGCCTGTCCATGGCGCCATACCGATGCCAAAGACGGAGCCGATATTGGCATCAGCGACGGACTTAAGCACACCCTCTTCAAAGCATCGAGCCGATTCAATGGCCTGGCGATAGAGCAAGCGTGCTTGCAGTTCTTCAAACTCAGCCTCATCAATAGCGACCTTATCAGCCTTAGTGAAGTGCTCAACCAAACCTGGCCAGATGACTTTTTTGCCACCCTCTGGGTAGTCATAAAAACCTTTACCGGCTTTCTTACCGAAGCGGCCAAACTCATCCATCATGCGATCATTGATGGCATCAGCCGGATGGTCTGGCAGCGTTTTACCTTCTTCTGCCAAGTCTTTAATGGTCTGCAGTCGCACTTTGCGCCCCAAATCCAAGCTGACCTCATCAGTGATGGCGAGTGGACCCACGGGCATACCGGCTTGTGCAGCAGCCTGCTCGATGCTGACTGGGTGATAGCCTTCGCCAAGCATAGCGATACCTTCCATGATAAAGGTACCGAACACGCGCGAGGTGAAGAAGCCGCGTGAGTCATTCACCACGATAGGCGTTTTGCGAATTTGCAGGACGAAATCGAAGGCTTTAGCCAGCGCAGCATCAGACGTTTCATCACCACGGATGATTTCCACCAAAGGCATTTTGTCGACTGGCGAGAAGAAGTGCAGACCAATGAAGTTGGCTGGCTTCTTCGATGCTTTCGCCAAACCGGTGATAGGCAATGTTGACGTGTTCGAGCACATCAAAAAGTCAGGCAAAGCATTGGCTTCGGCTAACTCAGTGGCCTTGGCTTTGATGGCGCGGTCTTCAAATACCGCTTCAACCACAATGTCACAGCCAGCGAGATCCGTGTGGCTATCCGTGGTGCTAATCAACGCCAGCGTTGCTGCTGCTTTCTCGGCAGTCATGCGGCCTTTGCTTACACGCTTATCGAGCAGGCCTTTGCTATAGGCTTTACCGCGCTCTGCCGCTTCCACGGTTTGATCAAGCAATACCACTTCAATGCCAACCATGGCCGAGACATAGGCTATGCCTTGCCCCATCATGCCAGCCCCCAAGATACCGACTTTTTTAGCCTTCCAAACAGGGTAAGTTTCTTTGCTTGGTCGTGAGCCGCCACCATTGATCTTCTGTAAGTCAAAGAAGAAGGCTTTGATTTGGTTTTTTGCCTGCTTGCCAGTCGCGAGCTTAACGAAATAACGCGACTCAATTTTCAAGGCGTTATCGAAATCCACTTGTGCGCCTTCAACTACGGCCGACATGATAGCTTTCGGCGCTGGATAGTTGGCGTTTTTGGTTTGCTTGCGCAAGTTGGCTGGGAACGCAGGCAAGTTCATCGCTAGCGATGGCGTTGACGGTGTGCCGCCGGGCATTTTATAGCCCGACTTATCCCATGGCTGTTGCGCACTCGGATTAGCTTTAATCCAAGCACGCGCTTTGGCCATCATGTCATCGGCATCGCTAGCTAGCTCATCAATAAGACCAGTGGACTGCGCTTTCTCTGCTTTCATGCGTGGGCCTTGCATGAGCACGCTCATTAAGGCGTTTTGAATACCCAACATGCGCGTTACGCGAGTGAGACCACCGCCACCAGGCAGAAGACCTAATGACACTTCGGGCAAGCCGAACTCTGCTTTCGTACCGCCAATAGCCACACGGTGGTGACAGGCCAACGCAATTTCTAAACCACCGCCCAGTGCCGTGCCATTCATTGCGGCAACAACCGGCTTGCCCAAGGTCTCTAGGCCGCGCAGCTGGCGATGCATTTCTTTCAGCTCAGCCGCGAGTTTAGGCGCATCGGCGGGCGTGGCTTGAATCAGCAGGCGTAAATCGCCGCCGGCGAAAAAAGTCTTTTTCGCAGACGTCAAAATAACGCCCGCAATATCGGCTTTTTCGGCGACCAGGCGATCAACGGTTTCGCCCATGGATTTTTGGTACAGGGCGTTCATGGTATTAGCCGACTGGTTAGGGTCGTCCATGGTCAAGATGACAATGTTGTCGGCATCTTTTTCCCAGCGAATGGAGCTCTGGCTCATAATCGTTCTCTCAATAAAATGTGGCGGGCCGACTTACACTCGGCACGCTAAAAGTCATAGACCGTGGGTTACACGCGCTCAATGATGGTGGCGATACCCATGCCGCCGCCGACACAAAGCGTGGCCAAACCGCGCTTTAAGCCACGACGCTCGAGCTCATCTAACAATGTGCTCAAAATCATGCAGCCAGTGGCACCGAGTGGATGGCCCATGGCAATAGCGCCGCCATTGACGTTGGTGATGTCGTGTGAAATACCCATATCTTTCATAAAACGCATGGCAACAGCAGCAAAGGCTTCGTTGATTTCCCACAGGTCGATATCGTCGACCGTTAAGCCAGCCTTAGCTAAAGCTTTGCGCGCAGCGGGTGCTGGGCCGGTAAGCATGATGGTTGGGTCAGCACCACTGACTGCTGTAGCCAAAAAGCGGGCTCGTGGTTTCAAGCCGAATTTTTTGCCCGTGGCTTCATTGCCAATCAACATCAGGGCAGCACCGTCGACAATGCCCGATGAGTTAGCGGCGGTATGCACGTGATCAATTTTTTCGACCCAGTGATACTTCTGCAATGCCACGGCATTAAAGCCACCCATCTCGCCCATCATCATGAATGAGGGTTGCAGGCCGGCCAATTTCTCTACAGTCGAATCGGGCTTGATGAACTCATCTTCGACCAGCACATCGAGGCCATTCATGTCTTTAACTGGCACGACAGAGCCTTTGAAGTAGCCCTGTGCACGAGCATTTGCCGCACGCTTTTGCGATTCGACAGCAAACGTATCAACATCAGTACGGCTAAAGCCTTCGAGTGTAGCGATCAAGTCGGCACCAATGCCTTGAGGCACAAAGCCGGTTTCTAAGTTAGTCGCTGGATCCATGGCCCACGCGCCGCCATCAGAACCCATGGGAATACGCGACATGCACTCAACACCACCGACAACTACTAAGTCTTCAAAGCCTGAGCGTACTTTCATTGCACCGATGTTTACTGCCTCAAGACCTGAAGCACAAAAACGATTGAGCTGTACACCGGCTGTTTCATGTGGCCAATGGGCAGCCAATGCGGCCGTTTTTGCTACGTCAGCACCTTGGTCACCCACAGGGGTTACGCAGCCGAGCACCACGTCATCAACGTGGTTTACAAATTCGGCGCCGTTACGGGCTTCCAAGGCTTTCATCAAACCAACAACTAAGTCGACTGGCTTGGTGGTGTGTAGCGAACCGTCTTTTTTACCTTTGCCACGCGGTGTACGCACGGCATCAAAAATCAGGGCTTCCGTCATGATGGAATGTCCTCGTAGTATGAAAAAAACACCCAGTGACTTCATAGTCACTGGCGCATTACCGACTGTCGGGCGCTTTGAGCTTGCATGCAATGACGGAAGACGACATTTTTGCTGACGAAAACAGTCATCGTAGGCTTATTTGGCTTGGCAAGGCGATTGGTGTGGGTTACAACAGCGTTATAAATCAATGAGGAGATGGAGCATGAGTGAGTCACGATTCACTAGCTTTCGCGAGTTTTATCCATTTTATTTACAAGAACATAGCAATAAGACCTGCCGCCGCCTGCACTTTATTGGCACATCTCTGGTGCTAGCGTTATTAGCCGCTGTGGTCATTACCGGTAACTGGGTATGGCTCTGGGCATTTCCAGTGATTGGCTATGGCTTTGCCTGGATAGGTCACTATGTTTACGAGAAAAATCGCCCAGCAACCTTTAAGTATCCGCTTTATAGCTTTATGGGCGACTTCGTTATGTACAAAGATATTTGGCTAGGCCGGCTGAGCATTTAGCTCGCCGGACGGCCTAAGTCTGCAGCGGTTTTAGCGATGGCGCGTGTGGTTGGCTCGGTCTCACATAGGGCGGGGTTATCACCGCAGATTGGGCACTCGCCATCGCGCATGCCCAAACGGTTTAGACCACCACACGAGCCCTTAATAGGCTCGCGACCACCCATGACGCCAACGGCCATGCCCACTACAACCAGCACGATAACGACAAAACTAATCAAAAATAAACTCAGCATTTATTCGCCTCCTGCATCACTTGCGACCGGCAGATATTCTTTAAACGCAGCCGAGTGGCGAGCAACAAAACTGCCATCCTTGCGCTCAATGACATAGATCGCTAAACCTAAAGTATCTGCAACTGACAGTGCTACGTCAGGCGCTAAGACATTGAGCGCAGTAGCCCAAGCATCGGCCAATGTAGCATCAGTTGCTACCGGTGAAATCACCGTTACTGATACACCGCTATGAGTAATTGGCTTACCTGTGCGAGCATCAATAGTGTGTGAGTAATGCACACCATTACGCTCGAAGAAATTACGATAAGAGCCTGAAGTCGATAGCGAGCCCTCACCTAAAGCGACCAGCTGCTCCGCACTTCCACTGCCATCAGGGCGCTCAATAGCAATGCGCCAAGCCGAACCATCGGCGCGCTGGCCACGGGCTTTGAGTGTGCCGGCAACACTGATCAAATAATCATTGATGCCAAGCTCTTGCAAAGCCGCGCTGAGCTCATCAACAGCAGCCCCCTCACCTACCGATGATAGGTCGATGCTAACGGCTTTGAGCTTTTGCGCACGATTGAGCTTGCTCTCCAGCTGCACATACTGCCAACCAACATTAGCCTTGGCATGCGCAATTGCCGCATCTGATGGAACAGTCGCTACTTTATCAGTTGGACCAAAACCCCAGAGATTAACCAAGGGGGCCACTGTTATGTCGTAGGCATTAGCTGCCACTGAAAGCGATGCCATTTGCGCGCTAACTTGCAGCGCGCGGCTTAACGCATGTTGCAACGTTGGACTAATATCATGCCAGCTACCAACGCTAGCACGGTTAAAGCGCATGAGTTCAGTTGTCGACTGATAGGTTGAAAGCACATCATTGGCTGCATCTAAGCGCTTTTGTAGGGTAGCTTGGAGCTGCTCCTTGCTCATGTTTGCCGGCAGCGCCGCCAGACTAACCTGCCAAGCCATTGAGCGATAAGCAAGGCCTGAGACCCGAATAGTTGGCGTCTCGGCCTGCTTAGCTGCGGCCTCTGGCGCAGCTGCTGGCTGGCAAGCAGCCAAGGTGATGCTGAGCGCAAGGCTCATCCCAATAAATAGCGCGCGATGAGCCTGCTGCATATTAACCCCCGAAATCGTCGAGCAAGATATTTTCTCGATCGACACCTAAGTCTTCGAGCATTTTGATCACGGCGGCATTCATCATGGGTGGGCCACACATGTAAAACTCGCAATCCTCAGGCGCAGGGTGGTCTTTCAAATAATTCTCAAACAGCACTTGATGGATGAAGCCTGAATATCCCGTCCAGTTATCTTCTGGCTGAGGCTCAGAAAGCGCTAAATGCCATTCAAAGTTGGGGTTTTCGGCGGCTAACTTGTCGTACTCATCGGAGTAGAAAGTTTCGCGTAACGAGCGGGCGCCATACCAGAAGCTGATTTTACGCTTGCTGCCTAAACGCTTGAGTTGATCAAACAAATGCGAGCGCATCGGCGCCATACCGGCACCACCACCAATAAAGACCATCTCTGCTTCGGTTCTCTTCGCAAAGAAATCGCCAAACGGACCAAACACCGTAATTTTATCGCCAGGTTTGCGTGAGAACACATAAGACGACATTTTACCGGCAGGGATTTCATCGAGCTGACGTAATGGCGGCGTAGCAATTCGAATATTGAACTTCAGAATGCCTTTTTCATCCGGATAGTTTGCCATGGAGTAGGCGCGAATGGTTGTGTCTTCAACCTTCGACTTCACCTTAAGCAGACCAAACTTTTCCCAGTCGGCACGATATTCATCAGGAATATCCATGTCGCTATAGTTGCACTCATAAGGTGGAATTTCTAACTGCACATAGCCACCGGCGCGGAAGTTTACATCTTCACCTTCTGGCAGTTTGAGCACCAATTCTTTAATGAAGGTTGCCACGTTATCGTTAGAGATGACTTCACATTCCCAGCGTTTAACCCCGAAGAAAGCTTCGTCGAGCTCGATTTCCATATCTTGTTTAATTTGTAGCTGGCAGCCCAAGCGCCAGCCTTCTTTAATCTCGCCCTTGCTAAAGTGCGGCTCTTCCGTTGGTAGGATATCGCCACCGCCAGACTTCACACGCACACGACACTGGCCACAGGTGCCACCGCCGCCACAAGCTGAAGATAAGAAAATTTTCTGATCTGCCAAGGCCTGTAAAAGCTTGTTGCCGCTATTAACTTCTAAGCGCTTTTCAGGGTCTTCATTGATGTCAATGGTGACAGCGCCGGTAGATACCAAACGCGAGCGTGCTGCCAAAATAAACAACACCAGTAGCAAAACGGTGCCAGTGAACATCACCATTGAGAGGACAATGACCATTTGTGTGGACATAACGCTGCCTCCTTAAAGTTGAATGCCAGAGAAGGACATAAAGCCAAGAGCCATGAGTCCGACTGAGATAAAGGTGATGCCGAGGCCTTGCATACCGCCGGGCACATCGCTGTATTT
>CAXIBK010000063.1:0-10670 GCA_964022225.1 uncultured Paraperlucidibaca sp. | reverse complement strand
GCCCTCACCGAGGCATGACACAAGTGCTTCGCCAAGACCTAAAGCAACAATGGCTTCAGCAACATCAACGCCGGCATTGGCGCGGAAAGTTTCAGCTGCCGCCCGCACAGCCTTTTGATCCCGCGGCGTAAAAGCCCGCAGCGCATGCTGCACGCGATTACCCAACTGACCCAAGACGGCATCGGGTAAATCCAACGGATTTTGCGTGATGAAATAAATGCCAATGCCTTTCGAGCGAATCAAGCGCACCACTTGCTCGACTTTATCGAGCAGGGCTTTCGGCACATCTTTAAAAAGTAAATGCGCCTCATCAAAGAAGAACACTAGCAGTGGTAGCTCAGCATCGCCCCGTTCGGGCAACGACTCAAAAAGCTCCGACAGCAACCAGAGCAAAAATGTTGAATACAGGCGCGGTTGCATAAAGAGTTTATTGGCCGCCAACACATTAATGTGGCCACGACCATCGAACGTGGTGCGCATGAAGTCACTTAGTGTGAGCGCTGGCTCTCCAAAAAATGCCTCAGCACCTTGCTGCTCCAGATTCAGCAAGGCCCGTTGAATCACACCCACACTGGCTTTACTGATGCTTCCATAAGCCGAACCAATGGCTTCTGGTGAATCACTGGCTAGCTGTAATAAGGAGCGCAAATCTTTGAGGTCGAGCAGCAGTAGTTGATTGTCATCGGCATAGCGAAATAGCACGCTGAGTACGCCTTCTTGAGTGTCATTGAGCTCTAACATTCGCGCTAATAATAATGGCCCAAGATCCGACACGGTGGCGCGCACGGGATGGCCTTGCTCGCCAAAGACATCCCAAAATACAACGGGATAGGCCTGCGTTTGGAAGCCATTCATGCCGGTTTTGGCGGCACGCTCAGCGAGCTTCACATTGCTGGCGTCGCCTGCTTGCGATAGGCCGGCGACATCGCCTTTGATATCAGCGAGAAACACCGGCACGCCAAGGTCTGAAAAGCCTTCCGCTAAAATCTGTAAGGTGACGGTTTTACCTGTGCCAGTTGCACCAGCCACGAGGCCATGACGATTGGCATACTTTGTTAGCACGCTGCAGCGTTGCTCACCTTGGCCAATCAATACTTCTGCGCTCATTCTTCACTCCTTGCCCAAGATCTCAAGATTATTTTTATAACGCGCCAAAAAGCATCTTTGCCGACGTTTGTGTAAAAGTTAGTTCAGCATTCTAAAGCAACACGCCTCAGCCGCGCGCGCAATCGGGTATGCTATGAGCCTGCTTGATGATGCGATGTGATCGTTATGCGCTTGAGTTTACTCATTACTGCCGCTCCCGACAGTGAAACTGCACACTATGCGTGGCAATTTGCTGATGCCGCTTTAGCTGACGGCCATCACATCGTGCGCGTGTTTTTTGCCGATGCTGGCGTGCTTCATGGCCAAGCCTTAAGCACACCACCTCGTGACTTCCCTAGCCTTTGTCAACGCTGGCAAGAACTTCAGCAACGCGCCGACCTCGATCTTGTGCTCTGTGTTTCAGCCGCGCTGCATTACGGCGTGCTCGATGACGCTAACGCCAGCAGTTGGGAGCAACCACACAGCAGCATTGCCGATGGCTTTGTTATCAGCGGCTTAGGCCAACTCGCTGAGGCTCAACTACAAAGTCAGCATCTCGTCACTTTTCCAGGGTCAGCGTAGCCATGCGCGTGTTGTATATCGCCGCTAGCGACCCTTACGCCAGTCAACGCGCACAAACTCTGCTTGATGCCTTGCTCGTTGCCGCTAGCTTTGGCGCGCAGGTGAGCGTGCTGTTTCAGGGCCATGGGCTGCTGCAATTACTCCCTGAGCAAGAGGGGATATTGATTGACCGCCGCAGTCTCAGCGCTCAGCTCGACGCTTTGCCATTGTTTGATGTGGAGGCGCTTTATGCCGACCACACAGATGCTCGGCGCCTGCATATCGATGCCAGTTCTAGCCGTGTTGATGTGCAGTGGTTAGAGCCAGAAGCCATTGCAAGCTTAATTGCCGCGCATGATCAGGTGATTCGTTTATGAGCACGCTGCATATTGTCTTTGCCAATGAGCTGTCGGAAGCGCTCGCGCGTTGCTGGTCAGCAGGTGATGCCCTGCTGTTAGCCGGGCCTTGCGTAGTGGACGCGCTTTCGCTTTCAACTGAGGCAAACCTACCCTCACCCTGTTACGCACTCGACAGCGCCGTGCGCAGCCGAGGTCTACACGCCCAATGGCCGTCGCACATCCCGCGCCTCAGCCACAGCGACTGGCTAAATTTACTGGCGCAACACCAACGCAGCCTGAGTTGGTCATGAGTCTTTTCTGGGATGTTTCTGCGCTCGATAGCCGCCTAGGCCATCCAGAGCAATTCGACCCTGAAGGCTTTTTACGCCAACCTAGCGAATGGACGCCGGAAATGGCACAGGCCATCGCGGCGTGCATCCCGAGCATCGGCATTCAGAGCAACACCGTCGAGCCAAACAAGAGCGTAAGCTTGAGCGCCGACCATCTCACCGTACTCAACGCCGCTCGCGACTTTTACCAACGCTTCCAGCGCATGCCAACCACACGCGTCTTTGTGAAGTTTTTAAGCCAAGAAGCACCACACTTGGGCAATAGCATCGCGCTCATGCGGCTATTTCCCGACACGCCCATGCGCTGGGTTGCCATATGCGCAGGCCTTCCAAAACCACCGAACTGTTTTTAATTATGCGCAACCAATACCTAAACGCCGAACACCCATTTGCCCAATACGTACGTATTTTGGGCAAAGGCAAAACGTCTAGCCGATCACTCTCGCTAGATGAGGCCCGTGATGCCATGGCGATGATTATCGCTGGTGACGTTGAGCCAGTGCAGCTAGGCGCATTTTTGATGCTGCTGCGGGTGAAAGAAGAAAGCCCCGAAGAACTTGCCGGCTTTGTCATGGCGGCAAAAAATGCCATTGAAGTGCGCCGTGATAAAGCCCTGAAAAGCGCAGGTTTACCCGCTATAGCAGTGGATTTAGATTGGTCGTCTTATGCTGGTAAACGCAAACATTACCCATGGTTTTTGCTCGCGGTAAAGCTGCTCTGCCAACATGGTGTGCGTATTTTTATGCATGGAGCCAGCGGTCATACTAGCAACCGCCTATACACCGAGGCTGTATTGCCGAGCTTAGATTTAGCGGTTTGCCAAAGCTGGCCCGAAGCAAGCACTTCCATTGCCAACAACAACTTTGCTTATCTGCCCGTGCGTGTGCTTGAACCCATGCTCAATGACATGATTCAGCTACGCAGCCTACTCGGCCTACGTTCGCCAGTGCATACGCTGACTCGCCTGCTCAACCCCACGCAAGCACCGGCGGTGATGCAGGCCATTTTTCACCCCGCTTACCGCGAATCGCACCAACGCGCGGCACTGCTCTTGGGCTATGCCAATAGCTGCGTGATTAAAGGCGAAGGCGGTGAAATCGAGCGCAATCCTGACGGCACCTGCTTAGCCAAGCGCGTGGTGAATGGTGAGCCTGTAGACGAAGACTGGCCGATGATTTTTGAGCAACGCCACAACCCTGAAGATTTGCTAAGCGATGACGTAATGTTGCGCGTGTGGCACGGCGAACAAGCGCATGAATACGGCGAGATGGCGATTATCAGCACAGTGGCATTAACTCTGCGTACTTTAGCACTCAGCGACACGCCAGAAAGCGCGATGGTCATGGCGACAAGCTTATGGCAACAGCGCCACAACACGCCCCAAAAACCATTAATAGCGCGCCCATGAGCGACTTTTGGCAAGCCTTCACCCAACCCGCTGTGCGCGATTTAGCATGGCTGATTGGCACGCCGCCGCTATTAACACCATTAGACGACACAACTGGATTTTCCGACGTATATTGGCCAGATAACACCTTTTTCAGCGAACTTTTAGCCGAGACCATGCCGCTGTTACAAAAGCTAGATCGCGAGCCCGCAGCGCTCATTGAGCATAGCGAAAATAGCCACGACTACCGGCTTGGCTGCTACCTTGAACGCCTGCTGAGCTTTTGGTTGGCGCACCCCGATAACCCACGCTATGCGCTAGTCGCCGCCAACTTACCAATACGCGAAGATGGCATTACGCTGGGCGAGCTCGACTATCTCGTGCGCAACAAATGCGATGGCACATTGGCGCATTGGGAACTCGCGGTTAAATTTTATTTAGGTCGCCCCGAAGCCGACCTCGACCAACAATGGCTAGGCCCAGGCCTGCATGATCGCCTCGATATCAAGCGTGACCATTTATGCCAGCACCAGCTGCAGATAAGTCAAAAAGTCATCGCTCGCGAGATCATAAATGCACATTTAGTGGCAGCCGCAGAGCAGCCTTTAGGCAATGATGAGATAGCTCGCGTATGCTGGCTAAAGGGCCGACTATTTGCCGCCAGCAATGAGCAATGGGCTGTGGCCGACCCAGCGCAGGGCAACCCAGAGGCGTTGCGTGGTCGCTGGTGCATAGACCAGGAGCTGCCGAAAATGGCCGATAGTCGCCAAAAGCACAGCGCCGTTAGTGCAAATTTCGACCAACCACGCTTAAGAGGTGCACGTTTGTATCAGACCCAATGGTCAGTGCCGTCAGATTGGCTAAACACGGCGTATAGTCCTCGTCATCGTTAATTTTTCTGCGCCAAGTCATAATACTTTGTGATTTTATAGTTTAGTATTTATTTAACTGAAAACGAGGGTACGCTAGTGACCGATCCTGCCTTACTCGACGCCTTGATGCTTTCGCGCATCCAATTCGCCGCCAATATCAGCTTCCACATTCTATTTCCCGCCATCAGCATGGGTCTAGCTTGGCTCATGGTGTTCTTCAAAGTTCGCCATCACATCACCGGTGACGATGGTTGGCTCCGCGTTTATCGCTTTTGGCTGAAAATTTTCGCGCTTACCTTCGCCATCGGTGTGGTTACCGGCATCACCATGTCATTCCAGTTCGGCACCAACTGGCCGGGCTATATGAATACCGTCGGCAATATCGCCGGGCCACTACTAGCCTACGAAGTGCTAACCGCGTTTTTCCTCGAAGCCGGTTTCCTCGGCATCATGTTGTTTGGTCGCGGCCGTGTATCCGAAAGCATACACACCATGGCCTGCCTACTAGTCGCCATTGGCACCAGCATCTCAGCGTTTTGGATTTTAGCCCTGAACTCGTGGATGCAAACGCCCACGGGCTTCGAGATGATCGATGGCCGCGCGCATGTCATCAGCTGGATGGCAGTGATTTTCAACCCATCCATGCCTTACCGCCTCATCCATATGTTGATCGCTAGCGGCCTCACTACCTCCTTTTTGATTTCCGGTGTCTCAGCTTATCGCTGGCTACGCGGCGATCATGGCTCCGATGTGCGCATGGCATTACGCACAGGCGTAGTGTTAGCTGCCGTGCTCATTCCTACTCAAATCATGGTAGGCGATGCACATGGACTCAATACGCTAGAGCATCAGCCCGCGAAAATTGCAGCCATCGAGGCCGTATGGACACGCGAAGCCTCGGTGCCGCTGCTGCTATTTGCCATGCCCAATGAAGCTGAGAAACGCAATGATTACGCCCTCAGCGTGCCCTATGGCGCCAGCCTAATCTTAACGCACTCGCTAGATGGCGAGCTGCCTGGCCTCGACGAATTTCCCGAAGGCCATCCGCCAGTTGCACCCGTGTTTTGGTCATTCCGTATCATGGTAGGCATGGGTATGCTCATGCTTGCCGTGGCGTGGGGCTGGGCATTTTTGCTCTGGCGCCGTAAAGATAACTACCCGCGCCTAGCCTTGCAGGGTTTAGTTGCCATGACTTTTTCGGGCTGGGTTGCCACACTCGCTGGCTGGTATGTCACTGAAATGGGCCGTCAGCCCTGGCTAGTCACCAACGTCTTGCTCACCAAAGACGCCGTTGGCGCTGTCCCTGCCGCTACAATTTTCGGCTCGCTGGCCATGTACTTACTGATGTATGCCTTCCTCATGGCGGCCTATGTTTCGGTAGTGTTTTACCTAGCGCAGAAAGCGCAGCACAGCGATGATCATGACGACAACAGCATCGCTACTGGAGGTCACTAATATGTTGCCTTGGATTCCTGATGACATGCTGCCGCTGATTTTTGCCGGCTTAATGGGCTTTACTCTGCTGCTATACGGCCTGCTCGATGGTCTCGATCTCGGCGTTGGCGTGCTGCTGCGGCGCGCCAATATCGACGATAAACACATGATGATTGCTAGCATCGGCCCGTTCTGGGATGCCAACGAAACCTGGCTGGTGCTGGGTATTGGCCTATTACTAGTGGGTTTCCCCACTGCACACGGCATCATTCTCGGCGAGCTTTATATTCCTGTACTGGTGCTGCTCTTAGGCCTTATTTTGCGCGGCGTTGCCTTCGACTTCCGTGTTAAGGCCCGCGCCAACCATCAGCCCTTATGGAACATAGCGTTTTATCTAGGCTCATTGATGGCCTGTCTCGCGCAAGGCTTTATGCTCGGCCACTTCCTCACGAACTTTGCCCATTCGTGGATGGCCTACGGCTTCTCCGCATTCATTGGCCTTTGCTTCGTCGCTGGTTATGCCTTACTCGGCGCCTGCTGGTTGATTTTGAAAACTGAAGGCCTGCTACGCCAACGCGCCGTGCATTGGGCTCGCGGCGCACTTTGGCTCACCGCTGCAGGCATCGCCGCTATCTCTTTAGCCACGCCACTAGTAAGCGCGCGGATGGCTGAGCGTTGGTTCAGCCTGCCGAATTTGTATTATTTGCTGCCAATACCCGTGGTTACCACTGCCTTAGTCCTGATGCTCGACCGTGTCTTGGCAAGCCTCGTGGGTAACGACAATGAGCGTTATAGCTGGGTGCCATTTACTGGCGTAGTGGCCTTGTTTTGCATTGCCTCAAGTGGTCTTGCCTACAGCTTGTTCCCCTATATCATCATCGATCAGCTGACTATTTGGGATGCCGCTTCTGACCCAGAGGCATTGCGAGTCATGTTGCTCGGCGTGATATTTGTGTTACCAGTTATTTTGGCCTACACGGCATATATGTACCGCGTATTTTGGGGCAAAGCCGAACCATTGCTCTATCGTTAATAACATCACTGAGCGCTAGTTAGTGCATCTAGTTAGCGCCTTTAACTGCCGTCGGCCTGCTCAAGTATATGACGCACTGCCGAGCGCAGCTGAGTCAGCAAGGCCTCAGGATTCACCTTTGGGTTGCGAATGGCGCGGATGCGAATACCATCCACCATCGCGCTCAACATCTCCGCTTTCGCCACCACCACCGCATCACTTAACGCCTGATCTGGATGTTTTGCTTGCCAAGCTCGACGCACCAAGCACTGCACAGCTTCACTGACTAAAACATCAGCAGCTTGCACCTGCTCAGCCACCCGAGAATTGCGCCCTGCCTCAGACAAAATTTCCATAATAAGTGCATTACTGCTCGGGTCTAAGCTACGCATTAAAGCGCCTTCGGCTTCCTCCACTAAGGTAGCCAAAACATTATCGCTGCGAGCAAAACCCTGCATACGCGCCACAGTAATTCCGGCCTCACGCGCGACACTGGCGCCGATAATTGCCTCCTTATTTTCAAAATAATGATAGATATGGCCTGAGCTCATGCCCGCTTTTTTGGCAATGCTCGCGATACTGGCGCCATGAAATCCACAAGCACGAAAGCAACACTCGGCCGCCTCAAGCACTTGCTGACGACGTTGCGTTGCGCGGCAATCAACGGATGATATTTCAGACATTTTTGGCTCATTGGCTATTGCTAATGAACCAAGACTGACATATTTTAGAATGAACATTCAATCTATATTTATGACAGAACTATTTCAGTCATAAACTCGAGGTCATGATGCAGCGTCTTCCTTACTTAGCCAGCGCCCTGGTGTTATCAAGCTTACTCAGTGCCTGCGGCAGCCAAGAAGCGCCAGCCAGTGCGCCACCACCCGCCGAAGTTGGCGTTGTTACGCTAAAGGCGCAAGCGATTGACCTGATGACGACACTGCCAGGCCGCGTCACAGCCTATCAAACCGCTGAAGTGCGGCCCCAAGTAGGCGGCATCGTTAAGCGCCGTGTCTACGCTGAAGGCACGGAAGTTAAAGCTGGCAGCGTACTCTATGAATTAGACCCAGCGACTTATCAGGCCGCATACGCCAGTGCCAAGGCTTCACTAGTCAAGGCCAATGCCCTAGCCAAACAAGCCAAATTGATTGCCAAACGCTATGAAGGTCTAGTGGCTATTAAGGCCGTTAGCCAACAAGAAAATGACGATGCGCAAGCTTCAGCCGCGCAAACTCAGGCCGATGTCGCGCTAGCAAAAGCAGCACTCGATAAAGCCCGCATCGAGTTGAATTACACACGCATCACTTCGCCGATTAGCGGCCGCAGTGGCAAATCCAACGTTACCGCTGGTGCACTACTCACCGCCAATCAAGTGCAAGCACTCACTACCGTGGTTCAGCTAGACCCCATTTATGTTGATATGACGCAGTCGAGCAGCGACTTTCTCGCACTCAAGCGCGCTATTGAGCAAGGCGGCGTGAGCCAAAGCAAGCGCATCCCCGTGAAACTAACACTAAGCGATGGCCGTACTTACGAGCATGTCGGTAGTGTCTCATTCTCAGAAAGCACCGTAGACCCAAGCACCAATAGCATTACTCTGCGCGCTCAATTTCCTAACCCCGATGGCCAGTTATTGCCCGGCTTATTTGTGCAAGCCGAAGTCGCGCAAGGTCAGCAACAAGGTGTGTTAGCGCCGCAACGTGCATTGAGCCGAAACCCACAGGGCGATGCCACAGCGATGGTGCTCGACCAAGACAATAAGGTGCAGCCACGCGTGGTGAAAACTTCGCGCGCCATTGGTGATAAATGGCAGGTCGTTGAAGGTCTGCAAGCTGGTGACCGCCTTGTAGTTGATGGCTTACAAAAAGCGCGGCCAGGTAGCGTAGTAAAGCCCGTGCCATTTACGGGAGATCAGCTGGTAGAAAAAGCTCCAACTAAATCTGGTGAAGTTGACACCGCAGCAAATAAGCCCGCCGCCCCATCAGCAGCCAAAAAGGCGGAGTAAGTCATGTCACGTTTCTTTATTGACCGGCCTATTTTCGCCTGGGTCATCGCCATTCTAATTATGTTCGCCGGCATATTATCGATAGAAAATTTGCCAGTTTCGCAATATCCAAGCATTGCACCGCCATCCATTAGCATCAGCGGTAGCTATCCTGGCGCTTCGGCAAAAACCGTCGAAGACTCGGTGACTCAGGTTATCGAGCAAAAAATGCAGGGCATTGATGGCCTGAGCTATATGTCATCGAGCAGCGATGCCAATGGCAGCGTAAACATCACGCTCTCGTTTATCAGTGGCACCAATCCGGATATTGCTCAGGTACAGGTGCAAAATAAACTGCAGCTGGCCTTGCCACTGCTGCCGGATGAAGTACAACGCAGCGGCCTACGTGTAGCCAAAGCCACACGTAACTTCCTGTTAGTAGTTGGCTTCGTCTCTGAAGATGGCTCAATGAGCCAATACGATTTAGGCGACTATGTTTCGGCCAATCTCATTGACCCATTAAGTCGCGTCAAAGGCGTTGGTGATACACAGCTGTTCGGCGCTCAATACGCCATGCGTATTTGGTTAGATCCTGCGAAGTTGGTGAGCTATAAGCTAGTACCAGCCGATATTATTGCGGCGATACAAGCGCAAAATACACAGGTCTCCGCCGGTCAATTAGGCGCCACACCAAGCGTGGCAGGCCAACAGCTCAATGCCACCATCACCGCGCAAAGCCGCCTGAAAAATGAGGAACAATTCCGCAATATCCTGCTAAAAACTCAGGCCAATGGTGCCACAGTGTATTTGCGTGATGTTGCTCGTGTTGAGCTTGGCAGCGAAAGCTACAACACTATTGCGCGCTTTATGGGTAAGCCCGCCACTGGCATGGCCATCAAAATGGCCACTGGTGCGAATGCGCTAGAAACAGCCCGCTTGGTGAAAGAGCGTGTTGCCGAACTTGCACCCTACTTCCCTGCTGGAATGAAAGCGGTATTCCCCTACGACACCACACCATTCGTGAAGTTATCGATTGAAGAAGTGGTGAAAACACTGATTGAGGCCATCATTTTGGTGTTCTTAGTCATGCTGCTGTTTTTACAAAACTTCCGCGCCACTCTAATCCCTACTCTCGCCGTGCCGGTGGTGTTGCTCGGCACATTTGGTGTACTTGCAGCATTTGGCTATTCGATCAACACCCTCACCATGTTCGCTATGGTGCTGGCTATTGGCCTCTTGGTCGATGACGCCATTGTCGTGGTCGAAAACGTTGAGCGCGTGATGCGCGAAGACGGCCTTGGCCCGGTCGAAGCCACACGAAAATCCATGTCGCAAATTACAGGCGCTTTGATCGGCATCGCTCTCGTGCTATCGGCCGTGTTTATTCCAATGGCATTTTTCGGCGGCTCCGCCGGCGTTATTTATCGCCAGTTTTCCATCACCATCGTCTCTGCCATGGTGCTTTCGGTTATCGTCGCACTAGTGCTCACTCCTGCACTTTGCGCAACCTTGCTGAAGCCTATCCACGGTCATGAGCATGATGCGAAAGCCGGCTTTTTCGGTTGGTTTAACCGCATGTTCTCAAAAATGGCGGGTAAGTATGAAAGCAGTGTGGGCTATGTAGTTAAGCGTCCGGTACGTCTGTT
>CAXIBK010000062.1:0-10690 GCA_964022225.1 uncultured Paraperlucidibaca sp. | reverse complement strand
CTGTCGATTTGCAAGGGCGACTATTGCCCGCTATCGACAATGGCTCAAATGTTTTGGCTCAGGCTCAGCGTATATTGCACATGGCTAGACTGCTCGATGTACCGCGCCTATCCACAGTGCATAGGCCCGAAAAGCTGGGGCCAACTGAGGCTACCGTGCGTAGTTTAGTCACTCTCGAAATTAAGAAAACCACGTTTGATGCCTGCCACTTCGGGCTACTCGATGCGCTGCCGAGTGGCGCAGATGATGTCGTGATCTTTGGCTGCGAGGCACATGTTTGTTTGCTGCAAACGGCCATGGGTGTGTTGATGAGCGGGCGTCGGGTTTGGGTTGTGGAAGAGGCTTGCGGCTCGCGTCATGCTAGCGATAAAGCCATGGCGATGGCGCGATTGCGTCAAGCTGGCGCGCAGATTATTAGCGTGGAAATGGCCGGCTTTGAATGGATGCACGACAGCTTAGACCCACGTTTTAGTGAGTTCCAAGCTTTGGTGAAGGCAGTGTAAAGCGGCTTAAGGTCAGTGTTTACTCCAGCAGAGCAAATCAGTGCTCAGTGCTCATGCGCTGGTTAATCCAACGGCTCATCCACGCCGGTGACAATTTGATCGCCAAGTTCAGCACTTTGGTTTGTAAGCCCACGGGGTAATGAATCGGGCTGGTCTCGCCACGATCATTGGCGGCATACCAAACCGCCCGCGCAACGTCATCGGCATTGAGCCTAATGCCCAATGACTTCAGGCTCGGCAGCTTATCTAGCCCAACAACCATGTTAGTTTGCACAAATAGCGGCCAAATACTTTTCACGCGAATGCCCTGCTCCGCCCATTCGCAATCGAGCGCTTCGGTGAGCCCACGTACGGCAAACTTGCTCGATGAATAACTCGCCAATCCCGGCTGGCCGAACATCGCCGATGCCGACGCCATATTAATCACCGTCGATTTAGGCGTTTTGCATAGATAGGGATACGCCGTGTGGCAGCCGGCCATGACGCCGCTTACATTGATATCGATAATGGACTGATGACGCTGCAGTGGAATCTCGTGAAATGCGCCAGCGGATAAAATACCAGCGTTGTTAATCAGCACGTCGAGACGCTCGCCCGAGGCTTTCCAAAAGCTCGCTAAGGATTTGTCCCATTGTTTGGCATCGGCAACATTGAGCGCCGTCGTGAAGCAGCGCTCAGCGCCAATTTCTGCCTTCAATGAAGCAAGGCCAACTTCGTCGAGATCGGCAGCACCAACAAACCAACCTTGATGCGCAAACTCAAGCGCCACAGCGCGGCCAATGCCGGCGGCAGCACCTGTTACAAAGACAGCTTTTTTCATGGTTTTGCCCATCTATAGAATGCGCAAATTTTAGCCTAAGCGCCGTCCTCTCGCTAGCAAAAGGCCTAGGCAAGCCATGATAAATACGCCTAAAGCTTGCAGGCCAAGGATGCCATCGCGAAGGCCTTTGCCAAGGCCATCGAGCCACATACCCTTGTGCATATAGGCAAAACTATAGCCCTCGACGCGCGCTAAATCGGTGACCACTGAACTAACAACGGCATCGATAGGGTCGATATAAATCGCGATGTGATCGGGTGTGTCGAGCTGTAATTGATAAACCGGCAGGCGCTTTTGCACGAAGCCATATTCGGCGGTAAAACCAGTGATTGCCTGCTGGCTCTCAATTTTTGCGCCGGGATACTGCCCTAGTACACCAGCGGCTAGCTCCTGCAGATAGCGCTCGATGGCTACTGGTTTGGCACTTTCAGCACGCTGGAGGCTTATCGCTAAGTTAGGCGTGGCAGCATGGTGCTGATGTTCGGCATGCTCTTTATCGTGGCCACTATGTTGACCCTTGGCTCCATGGCCGCGATCAACGGCATAGCTCATCCACAATGGGCCGTTAGCGCTGGCCACCGCCAAAGTGCGCTCGCCCATCACGCCTAAAACCGGAGGCAGTGTGCGCAACTGGCCAGCGCTAAATGCGACGCGCTCGGGCTTAGCGTTAAAGCTGGGCTGGCTTTTGTTGATGGCTAAGACGTGAAACATACCGCTGCTCATGGACGCGATGGCGCCAAGTGCAACAAACCAGCCAAGACAACGATGCCAGCGTCGTGGCTTGGATACACTAACTGAGTTGCCAGCTCGAAGCATTCCAGACTGAACAGCAGAAGCGACAGACTTACGCCGAAACAACCGAAAAATCCCAGTGATAACTACCGCCAAACCCAAGCTGAGAACGGTGGCCATGGCGATATCACGCGAAGGCTCATGCGACCAAAAGCTCCAGCTGTGCAGCCGCGAAAAGGTCGCACTAAACCACGTTTTCCACGGGTCGCTCAGCGCCGATAAGCGCAGGCCGCGTGGTTCAATAAACGCCACGGTGTCGTGACCGCTAAACTGCACACGCCATACCGGCAAATAGCGATTTACAAAGGGATATTCGGCGCTAAACGCGGTGATGAACTGTAGCTCGGGCTCGCCAGTGGATATGCCGGTAAAATGCCGCGCCAACGCCGTCATTAACGCAGGCTCAATATCGCGTAGCTGGCCATCACGAGCACGAAAATACTGCCGTGTGCCATCTGCGCCGCCAACCACCCAATAAGCCACGCCCTGCCACGTCAGCGGGCGCAACTCCGTCATCACCAGATCTTTCGGCAGCACCGCAGCGGGCGCGGGCAAGGCCTGCCAGCTCGTGTCCGATGGTGCGTTGATGATTTCGGGCGGTGGTGCCATGGCTGCCGCCGAAGGCTGCCAGCGCGTCATGATGGGATGCAATAGCCCGGTCAGTGACCACGCCAATAGCGGCAGCACCACGATAAGCGCCAGTTGGCGATGCCAGCGTACTAAGCGATTTAATGCAGTTCGCATCATCAGAACGCCTTACTCACGCCGGCGTAAACTGCGCGGCCATCGCCAGGACTAAATTGTGCTTGATCAGTGCTGTTGGCATTGAAAATCACCCCTGTGGTGCTGGCATAACGCTTATCGCCCAAGTTGCGGCCTTCAACAAACCAAGCAAAGCCATTGCTCATTGACTGATTAAGCTTGACGCCATAAACGCTATAGCCCGGCGCATTTAACGTGTTTTTATGATCAACCCAAGCGCGTGAAGCCGACTGCAACGTTGGGCCAAACCAAACATTGCCAGGTAGTTTCACCGCTGCTTCGGCATTGAGCACTTGCCTTGGCAGTCCGGCAATGTCGTTGTTGCCAGCACTAGCATCGCGAACAAAACGGAAGTCATTGTAGAGATAACTAGCTTGAGCACGCCATGCATTAGCTCGTGCCGACAGGCCAAGTTCGACGCCTTGGTGTAGGGTTTTATCGGCATTGATGGTGGCCGAGCTAGCGCCCACCGCCAAAGTCAGCAGCTCATTGCGAATACGTGAACGATACAGCGATGCATCCCAGCCCAAACGCGCGTCGGCGACTTGCACATGGCCGCGCGCACCGACCTCCGCAGTCATTGCTCGTTGGGCTTTTAGTGGCTGATTGTTCAATGTCTCTGAAAAGCTTGGCGGCTCAAAACTGCCACTCACGTTGGCATACGCTTCGGTATCTTTCGCTAGACGGTAAATCAGGCCAATTTTCGGCGAGGTGCGCTGATAGCTTTCGCTGTAGCTGCCCGTGGGTAGCAGCGTTGCGCCTGTGGCTGGATCTAGGCCGTTGTTGTCGATCTCAACTGTCTGCTTGCGAGTAGCAAAACTACTTTGCACACCAATGACTGTCGTCAACTTGGGCGACCAATCCCAGCTGCTTTGACCATACAGGTCGATATTATCGGCGCTGAGTTTTTGCCGATGATCTAACGCACCACGAACCTGTCCAACAGCAAAGCCCTGCCCCGGCACAAAGACATTATTGGCATAGCCGTAGCGCTCATCATCGGTCAAACCATGCCGCCATTGCACACCAACAATATGCTGCTGAGTCTTACCATCCCACTTGGTTTTGGCGGTGTGGCGCAAGCCTATTCCCCAATCCTGTGAGTCCTGCTCAATTAATCCAGGGCCTGTGGGGAAAAACTCTATCGGATGGTACAAGCGCTTTTTCGCCACAAACACCGAAGCCTCGGTGCTGTCGCCATTGGCATGAATGTATTGCGTACGATTTGCCAAACGATAAAGCATAAAATCGCGATGCTGGTCGCGCGCTACAGCACGTGCATTGGCTTGGCGCGGATCAGCTTTCAGTTGCGCATAGGTCAAATTACCCGGCAACTCCGAGTCGGTATCAACGAGTGTGACGTAAGTCCTATTTTCTAGCTGTGGACTTAGCTGCACACCGACATTGCCAACAAACCGTGTATTGCGCTGGCGAGCATGATTGCGAAATCCATCTTGCTCTTGAAAATTGGCCGAAACGTAGGCATCAAGTGCGCCTTTCTGTGCGCCGGCGCTGACGTTATATCGCTGATAATCAAATGAGCCAGCTTCCGCGCGCAGCGACAAGGCTGGCGCTGTGCGACCTGTTTCACTCACATAGTTTATCGCGCCGCCCAAGTTGCTACCGCCGTAGCGCAAGGCATTAGCTCCTCGCTCGACTTCGATGTAACGCGTGGTCTGCGGCTCAATGGCTTGCATATCAAAGCCACCATCCGCGAGATTTATCGGCACACCATCCTGCAATAGCAATAAGCCACGGCCGTGAAAGGTGCGCTGCAGGCCAGAGCCACGAATGCTAATGCGTGCTTCATCGGAGCCAAAGCGCGAGGCGATAAATACACCGGGCGCTAGTTTTAAGGTGTCTTCCATGGTGCCGGCGCGACCGGTCAGATAGTCTTGTGCATCGACCACGCTAACGCCGCCAGCTGTCTTTTGCAGCTCACTCAAGGCCTTGGCTGGACTTACGGAAAACGCAGAGTTTTGCGCATCGGCATTAATCGTCACAGTCGGTAGCACATGCTCAGCAAATGCTGGCGCGCCAAAGCCCGCGCTTATCGCAGCAATGGCCAGCGCTAATGACCGTAGATGTCTCGTCTGTTCTTGTTTTATCGGACGCATGCATAAACTCCAGTAAGATAGACCGAGTTTATGTGGCTCATCTGAGCTTTACCTGCGACATAATGTCGCACCTTGCGTATGTTTTCTCACCGCTAAGCCTCTGCGCCGCTGAGCTAAATCTTTGTTTTGGAATGTGTTTGTTATGACCACTGCGTTATCGTCGAATGTACTCACCCTGCCCGCCCTACCCACTCGCGCCGATGACAAACGCCATTGGGGAGGCATCAGCGGCGGTGCGCAGGCGCTCAGCGTCGCGGAGATCGTGCAAACGCACCCTGGCCTGGTCGTGGTCATCACGCATAACAGCCAAACCGCTGCACGCTTAGAAGATGAGTTACGATTCTTTCTACCCGATGCCACCAGTTGGCCGATTGCGCATTTTCCCGATTGGGAGACCCTGCCCTATGACCAGTTTTCACCGCATCAAGACATCATCTCGCAACGCCTACAGGTGCTCTCCACGCTGGCGCAAACAACGCGCGGGGTACTGGTCATATCCGCCAGCACCAGCGCGCATCGCTTAGCGCCAAAAGAGTGGCTATTAGGTCAGGCCGTGAGCCTGCGCATCGGTCAAAAACTCACGCTCGATGACACCCGCACTCAACTCGATGCCGCTGGCTATCGCTTGGTCGACACGGTGTATGAACATGGCGAATTTGCCGTGCGCGGCAGCCTCATTGATTTGTTTCCAATGGGCGCTGAGCATCCAGTGCGTATCGAGCTCTTTGATGACGAAATCGAAACCCTACGCTTGTTTGATGGCGAGACTCAGCGCACCGTCGAGGCCATTGACGAGCTCACGCTGATGCCCGCGCACGAGTTCCCACTCGACAAAACCGGCATACGCCGCTTTCGCGACCAGTGGGCCGACACCTTCTCTGGCGACCCCAAGCGCAGCAGCCTCTACACCGACGTCATCAATCGCATCGCCGGCAATGGTATTGAGTATTATCTGCCGCTGTTTTTTGAGCGCTGCGATAGCATTTTCGACTACTTACCGCGCAATAGCCTGATGGTCATGGAGGCCAATGCCGCCGATCAGCTCAGCCAATTTCGCATCGAAGTAAGCAATCGCTACGAGCAGCATCGCGGCGATTTGAGCCGCCCATTGATCGCACCCGAAAGGCTGTTTTTAGCCGATAACGAATGGTTTAGCGCCCTCACGAATTTTCCGCGCATCACGCTGCAATCCGCCACACTGAGTGACGATCAACACGCGCGAGCCGGTTTTCATCAACTCGCTTTTCGCGATGCGCCGGCGCTGCCCATCGATAGTAAAGCCGAGCAACCGCTCGCGGCATTGCAGCAGTTCTTAGCGGCCAAAACCCCGCCTCGCGTGCTGCTCTGCGCTGAAACCGCTGGCCGCCGCGAAAGCCTGAGTGAGTTACTCGCTCGCCATGGGCTTCAGCCAGAGCCGGTAGCTAGTTGGGCCGACTTCCTCCTCAGCGAGGCACCATTTTGCCTAACCGTCGCCGCACTAGAACACGGCTTAGTCACCGACGCCTTCGCGCTAATTTCCGAATCGCAGCTGTTTGGCGGCCAACGCGTCGCACAACGTCGCCGCCGCAAAGCCACCTCAAGCGATGGCCAAGCGGAAATGGCCATTCGCTCACTCAGCGAACTGCAGCCGGGCGCACCGGTGGTGCATAACGACCACGGCGTTGGCCGCTACCAAGGCCTGGTCACGCTCGACATGGATGGCACCGTGCAGGAGTTTTTACTGCTCGAATACGCCGACTCCGCCAAGCTCTACGTGCCGGTGTCGCAGCTGCAAGTCATCTCGCGCTATGCCGGTGCCGATGACGCCATGGCCCCGCTGCATCGCTTGGGCACCGAGCAATGGACCAAAGCCCGACGCAAAGCCGCCGAGCAAGTGCGCGATACCGCCGCCGAATTACTCAATCTGTATGCTCGCCGCGCGGCGCGTCAAGGCTTTAGCTGTGCCTTCGACGAAGCTGAATATCGCCGCTTTGCCGACGGTTTTTTATTCGAAGAAACCGCTGATCAAGCGGCCGCCATTCTCAGCACCCTGGCCGATATGCGCTCACCACGGCCAATGGATCGCCTGGTCTGTGGCGATGTCGGTTTTGGTAAAACCGAAGTCGCCATGCGCGCGGCCTTTGTCGCCGTGCAGGCGGGCAAGCAGGTCGCGGTGTTGGTGCCAACCACCCTGCTCGCGCAACAGCACGTGGAAAACTTCCGCGACCGTTTCGCCGATTGGCCCATTCGCATCGATGGCCTTTCACGGTTTCAATCCGCAAAAGAGCAAAAAGCCACGCTGGAAGCCTGTGCCAACGGCCAAGTCGACATCTTGGTGGGCACCCACAAACTCTTACAGCCCGATGTACATTTTAAACAACTCGGCCTAATCATCGTCGATGAAGAGCACCGCTTTGGCGTGCGTCACAAAGAAGCGTTGAAGCAGCGCCGCGCCGAGGTCGATCTGCTCACGCTCACCGCCACACCCATCCCGCGTACGCTCAACATGGCCTTCTCTGGCCTGCGCGATTTGTCGATTATCGCCACGCCACCGGCACGCCGACTGGCGGTAAAAACCTTTGTGCGCGAGACCAATGAGGCGGTAATTAAAGAGGCCATCCTGCGTGAATTGCTGCGCGGTGGTCAGTGCTACTACCTGCACAATGAAGTCGATAGCATCGAAAAAACCGCTGAAGCGCTTGGCCGCTTAGTGCCGGAAGCGCGCATTGGTGTGGCTCATGGGCAGATGCGCGAGCGTGAGCTCGAACAGGTCATGAGCCAGTTTTATCACAAACAATTCAATATCTTGGTGTGCTCAACGATTATTGAGACCGGCATCGATGTGCCCAGCGCCAACACCATCATCATGGATAGAGCCGACAAGCTCGGCCTAGCGCAGCTGCATCAGCTGCGTGGCCGCGTTGGGCGCTCACACCATCAGGCCTATGCCTACTTGCTCACTCCGCCGCAGAAATCGCTCACTGGCGATGCCGAAAAACGCTTAGAAGCCATCGCCGCCGCTGGTGATTTGGGTGCAGGCTTTGCGCTGGCCTCGCACGATTTGGAAATTCGTGGTGCCGGTGAGCTCTTGGGCGAAGGCCAAAGTGGCGACATCCACAGCGTCGGCTTCACGCTCTATATGGAAATGCTCGATCGCGCGGTGAAAGCCATTCGCAGTGGTCATACGCCCAATCTCGACCAACCGTTTGAGCTGGCTGCAGACATCAATTTGCGTGTCTCGGCACTCATTCCCGATGATTATCTGCCCGATGTCCACAACCGCCTGCTCATGTACAAGCGCATCAGCAGCGCCGACAGCGCCGACGCGCTCGACGAACTGCAGGTGGAAATGATCGACCGCTTTGGCCTACTGCCCGAGCCCGTGAAAAACCTATTTGCCATCAGCCTATTGCGCCTGCGAGCCAATGCACTTGGCATCCGCAAGATTGACGCCGGACCCAGCAGCGGCCGCATCGATTTTGCGCAAGACACTAGCATTGACCCACGCCGACTGATCTCGCTAATTCAGCAACAGCCGAAGAAATACAAGCTTGAAGGTGGCGACAAGCTGCGCTTCTCAGAAGTTATGAGCGATGGTGCTAGTCGTTTAAGAGCGGTGAATGGATTGCTGGATGCGTTGGCGAGTTAGGTCAGTCGGCTAATAATGCCTGGCGCTGCCTAAGCAAAAATGGCCGATCTATTTGCCCAGATACCTGGGCTACGGCCTCTGCCGACACACCAGCCTCAACAAAATGCGACTGCCATCCAGCGACGATCAAAGCAACCTGCCTTGCCTCTGCCAACGCTTCACGCTCGTTGAGCCCATAAGCGCGGCATTGCGACACTGCATTGCTAATCTCGGAAGCTGCGCCATCTAAGCCAACGCCCATCGCTTGATAGCCCAATGCTTGGCCCATGGGCAGGACATCGTAGGCTGGCGATAACACATAGTGCTGAGCATCTGTGACCAAGAGCGCATGGTTTTTTTCATGGTCATCGGTGTTGTCGATCAGGATATTAAACACTAGCCGCCGAAATAGCTCGCGCATCTGGCGGCGATTTAAGCCATCGTCTGTCTGCCCGCGACGACGCAATAAAAGCGCAAGCTCAGGATAAGACAGCTCTGCACCAGCCGCCTGCAACGCAACATTTGCCGAGAGTGCATGCAAGCGCCGACCTCCCGAGCGGTCAAAGCGTTTGACTGCCAGCGCAACGCCTCGCGCTAAGCGGATTAGGCGAGTTTCAGCCACATCAATATCGGCACGAGCGGCCAAAGTCATCGCCGCGTGCTCAAGCAAAGGCTCGTCTAACATGCCTTCATCAGCAAACTTCAGCACCCACTCACTACCATCAATGCACATTAACGCCTTCGGCCGCGCGCCACCCATAGAAGTGCCTGGCGCAATAAGCCGCCGCTGAGCTTCGGGTATCTGCTCACCAGCCAAAACCTTACGCACCAACGCATGCAAGGCATCTAAATCGGATAGCTGCGGCAATGGACCAGCCAGCCGTGGCAGATACGCCTCAGCAGAAACTGACACGCCCAATGCGCCAAAGCGATCATCGCCAGCAAAAAAAAGCATTTCTAATAGCGACAGCCGCTCGGGGCGCTCCAAGAGGCGAATAACGCGCTCACCCCAACGATCAGGGCGTGCGTCATCCACTGCACCTGCCGCCACACGCTTATCCCTCGGCATATGCTCATGGTCTATTAGCGGCAAATCCTCACTGAGCGGGAAGCCATTTTTTAACCATGAGCTGCTATAGCGCAGTGATACGCCCTGACTCACTCGCAATAAATTGAGCTCGCCAACTAGCACGGGCTGCTCAGGCTGCCCGAGATACCACAAATATAAAGTATCAGTTGCCTCGTAAATGCTATGACTCATGGCTGCTTCCTAGCCAATCTAGCTTCGATCGATGCTTTCGAACGCGCGGCACGAGTGCGCGTGGCAGCACGTATGTCGGCCTCTAAGGCGCCAAGATCTTGCGCAGGGTCGGCAAGCTCACGAAGCGCGCCCGTGCGGCCCATCATCCACAATGCTGTCGCGTAAATGCCCATGCTAACGCCAGGATCGCCACGCTCCAGCCGCACCAAAGTAGGCACAGATATGCCAATTCGTGATGCCCACTGACGTTGCGACTCCTTTCGCCGCAAACGCGCTAATGCCAGCTGCTCTCCTAATGTAGAAAGCGCAGCCGCCGCCTCAGGAGGTAAGCCAGAAAGTGCATTAGAGGATTTAGTCATACATAAACTTTATCGAATAGCATCTATTTGAGCAAGTTTATGTTGTATTAGGCCAACTAATCTAAGTCGCCAAATAATACGGCAGTGCAAAAAGCGCCACTAAGTAGCCGATAAATAGACCGGGAACGAATGGCCATTCTCGTTCGGCCAGTTCGGCTTCAGGGCTTAAAGGTGCTTCCTTTGGGTTTACAGCTGTGTCGGCCTGTCGCACACCACCGACGCGCTTAGCTGCCACGCGCTGGCCTAGCGCCGCAATCACCAACACCAGCGTGCCCACCACAAACGTCACCACCACTGTGATCGGATCTGTCGCCAAGCCCAGCCCTGCCAACAACTTCACATCGCCACCGCCCAAGCGATTAAGCACAAAGCCCGGCAAGGTAATCAGCCCAGCAAAAGCAAAGCCTAGCAAACCACTCTGCCAAGCTGTGCCGCTCAAAGCCTGCCCTTGCAGCAGCAAACTCGCAGC
>CAXIBK010000061.1:0-10701 GCA_964022225.1 uncultured Paraperlucidibaca sp. | reverse complement strand
CCCATGCTGACTGGGACAACCGCTACCTTGGCGGCTTTTTCCATCACGGCATAGGAAGGGATGGCACCGATTGAATCTAGCGAACCAGTGAACTTGTTAAATTGACGGCCACGCAGACCTGTCAGCAACACGCCATCACACTGGCCAGCTTTGAAGTCTTCAGCAGCCGTGCGCTCATCGGTATAAGCTTTAAGCTCAACTGCGGCACCCATTTTGGTGGCAGCCAATGCATAATCTTTCATCAGACCGTAAGCATCGCCTTGTGCGCCCAGAATATCAAATACGCAAATTTTGTTCGCAGCATTGGCCTGAACGGATACTGATGCAGCCAACACCGTCAATGCCGCTACGGCTAGATTTTTAATTTTTTTCATGAGTAAAACCTCAAGTTGTAAATGTAGATAGATTGACTAGACAACCAAGCGAATAACGCCTGGTTGTCTACAAAGTTCACAATAGGTCTGAAATGTCGACGCCTTCAGCTCGCTCTGCCTTTTCATCCCAAAACTTGCCCAGCATTCCTGGTGGGGTGCGAGTTCCCGCGCCTTCAGTCCACAAGCGATCAGACAAGGTCGTGATTAGTAGGCCTGCAATGCTATCGGCAAGGCGGTAGTCAGGATTTGGTTTAAAGCCTTCTTTTACGTTGGCATAGCGACGAATGGCATCGCGTAAGCGCGCTTGGTCATCTTTGCCTGCAGCCGATAAAGCATACATAGCAAATGGCAGACGTACACCAGCAGCTTCACCAATAGCCATAGAGGCATTCATTGCGCCCCATGGGTCTTTTCCTTCGTCAGCGCCTGGCAATACGTTCCAAACAACAGCGCGAGCAGCTAAAGGCACGCCCCACCATTTTTTGTTATCTAGGCAACTGAAGGCACGCTCAGCTTTTGCTGCGATGTCCATAGGAACACCAACAGTTTGGCCAGCCACAATATCATTCAATACTGCTTGCAAGCCGGTCACTAAGCCCAGCATGTAGACGAACTCATCAAAATCTTTATAGAAATCGGTGCACTGCTCGCCAATTTTAATGTCATAGCGTTTTTCGTAGTACGTCACGAAGCGCTGATACGCAATTAGCTGACGACGCGCAGCAAGCTCAGCAAAGCGCTTTTGCGCAATGCGTGCGTCTTGTGCTTCTTCAACATTCCCAGCGCGAGCAGAACGCAAATAGCGTAACTCAGCTTCGGTTGCGTCAATTTCGGCACATAGGCCTGCGGTTGTATAAAGCAAAGTACCGAGCTGATTGGCATTGGCGCCAATATTCTCAGTTGCCATGATTAATGGTGCCGTTGCCACGCCGGACTGGCAGGCCATACGAATATCATTATCGCGCAACATGGGCGGTACGAGGTTTTTTTCTACAAAGCGCAGCGCTTGGTTGCTGACGAAAGCAATTGGGTCACAGGCCGATAGGAGCACAGAGGAACCGATGATAACGCTTGCAAAACCAAGACGGAGTTGGCGGAAGCCACTCATGTCATTCTCCTTATGAAGATTATTATTATCACGCGCGAGCATTATTGTTGTAGTGCAACACGGGTGTACTGGCCCAAGCCAGCAAGGCTCAGAGAAGATAACACTATGGACTGTCAGCGTTAAAGCCCAGAATGCGGCCTCTGATCGTTTTTTTTACTTTACATAGCCGCACAAACCTACGGCTGTCGGGTTTCAGCACCCAACAGCCGTATTTCGCTTAAGCTTCGATTAGTTCTTTAATCGAAAGCTTGATACGTCCGCGCTGATCAACATCCAAGACTTTAACTTTGACCACTTGGCCTTCGGTCAAATGGTCGCCAACATTTTCCACACGTTCATGCGCGATTTGTGAAATGTGCACAAGACCATCGGTGCCTGGCAAGATGTTTACGAAGGCGCCGAAATCGACGATACGAGCAACCGTACCCTCGTATACCGCACCAACTTCCACTTCCGCAGTGACTTCTTGTACACGAGCCAGTGCCGCTTGCGTGGCTGCTTTAGTCTCACCGTAGATGCGCACTAGGCCAGAGTCATCAATATCGATGGTGGCTTTAGTTTGCTCACAAATACCGCGAATGGTGGCGCCGCCTTTACCGATAACATCACGGATTTTATCGGTGCTGATTTGGATCGTGGTGTAGGTTGGAGCGTGCAGGCTGACTTCAGCGCGCGAGGCCGACAACACTTCATTCATTTGGTCCAAGATGATCTGGCGAGCTTCATGGGCCTGGCCTAAAGCCACTTCCATGATCTCTTCAGTAATGCCTTCGATCTTGATGTCCATTTGCAGTGCAGTCACACCTTTGGCAGAACCTGCTACTTTAAAGTCCATGTCGCCGAGATGATCTTCGTCGCCCAAGATATCGGTAAGCACGGCGAAGCGATCACCCTCCTTCACTAGGCCCATGGCGATACCAGCTACAGGCGCTTTCATTGGAACGCCTGCCGCCATCAGCGACAGTGAGGCACCACAGATAGACGCCATGGATGACGAGCCGTTGGACTCAGTAATGTCAGATACCACACGAATGGCATATGGGAATTTGTCAGCTGCAGGCAACATGGGGTAAACACCACGACGAGCCAAACGGCCATGGCCGATTTCACGACGCTTAGGGCCAGACTCACGTCCGGTCTCACCCACCGAGTAGGATGGGAAATTGTAGTGCAGCATGAAGTTATCGGTGTAGGTGCCTTCCAGCGCATCGATCATCATGCAGTCGCGGGTGCCGCCGAGCGTTGTAGTAACCAGCGCCTGGGTTTCGCCACGAGTAAACAAGGCCGAACCGTGAGCGCGCTCAAGCACATCAACTTGGATATCCAAAGCACGAACCGTTTTCGTATCACGACCATCGATACGTGGCTTGCCGCTGAGGATATTGTCGCGCACGGAGCGGTACTTCAGATCCTCAAACAGATCCTCCACTTCACTGGCATCTTGCTCGCTACCTTCTGGTGCGAACTGCGCTAATACGGCCTGCTTGATTTCACCCAAACGTGTGTAACGATCTTGCTTAACGCTGATGGCATAAGCCTCTGACACTTGCGCGCCATACGCTACCTTCATGGCCTGTTTCAGCTCGTCATTGACAACCGGTGCGGCCACTTCCCATTTCGGCGTACCCACTTCGGCTGCAAAAGCGCTAATGGCCTCGATGGCCACTTGCATTTCATCGTGGCCAAACAGCACGGCACCGAGCATTTGGTCTTCGCTAAGCTCTTTCGCTTCAGACTCGACCATCAAGACCGCGGCTTTTGTGCCGGCTACCACGAGGTCTAGATCAGATACTTTCATTTGCTCAAAACTTGGGTTCAACACATATTCGTCGTTGATGTAACCCACGCGAGCGGCGCCAATTGGGCCGTTGAATGGCAAGCCGGAAATGGCTAGCGCAGCTGATGTGCCAATCAATGCGGCTATGTCAGCATCCTGTTGTTTATCAGAAGAGATAACGGTGGCCGTTACTTGCACTTCATTTACGAAGCCTTCTGGAAATAAAGGGCGAATTGGGCGATCAATCAAGCGTGAGGTGAGCGTTTCTTTCTCGCTTGGACGGCCTTCGCGCTTAAAGTAACCACCAGGAATTTTGCCGGCAGCATAGGTTTTTTCTTGGTAGTTCACAGTCAGTGGGAAAAAGTCTTGGCCTGGCTTGGCTTTTTTCGCGCCAACAACAGCCACTAGCACTTGCACGCCACCCATGGTCACGACAACGGTCGACGCTTGGCGAGCAATGCGGCCTGTCTCTAGCGTGACGCTCTGATTGCCAAACTGAAAGGTCTTACTAACGATATTAAACATAGATTCTCCAATCGATACGCCCCATGCGCATCGTTCTGACTTATTCGTCATTGGAGGCCCCTAACAGTTGCCATGCCTGTGGGCATCGCAGGTGTTAGAAGCCTCTCCGATGACATCCAATACGCCACATCCTTGTAGCCTGAGCGAATAGCACGACGCTATTTGTCCAGATAAAAATAAAGAGCGGCGAACCGCTCTCTATCTCACACTCGCTTAGCGGCGCAGACCCAATACTTGGATCAGTGCGGCGTAGCGGCTGCTGTCTTTACGTTTTAGGTAATCGAGCAGTGTACGGCGTTGGTTCACCATGCGGATGAGACCGCGGCGCGAATGGTGATCATGCTTGTGTTCTTTAAAGTGCGGCTGCAGATCATTGATCTGTGCGGTCAACAAAGCCACTTGGACTTCGCATGAACCGGTGTCGCCGGGGGAACGAGCATGCTGCGCAACGATGGCAGCCTTGTCCTGAGCTGTCAGGGCCATGGGTTTTCTCCTATGAAAGGCCATAAAACAACGACAGACCGTGCCTTTCTACAGTCCGCGCTGACACGCCCAATGGGCATGTTTGATGACTTAGTTGGGCGAGCTATCAACTACGCGCACTAAGCGTTTGGGGGCAAGCAAGCCATCATCATTTTGGCTGCCTATCCCTAAAAATATTGCTGGTCGGCCGTCATCTTGGCGCTCAAAAATGAGCACCGACTGACCATCTCGCGGCAGACCATTAGCCTGCACTGGATTACCGTGGCGCAGATAATACGCCGAAGTTTCACTTAACTCCACACGTGGCCAATCGGCCAAACCGGCCCAGCTCGGTAGCAGTAGGTCATCAAGCGCTGAAAAACCCAAAGGCTCGGCTTCGGCTACTTGCTCACGGGTGACACTTTGCAATAAATCGAAGGGGCCGGCTTGCGTACGACGCAACGCCACCACATGCGCACCACAGCCGATCACATCACCAATATCTTCGACCAGATTACGCACATAAGTGCCCTTTGAGCATGACACTTTAAGTTCAATAAAGGGCAAATCGATGGATACGCAGCTGAGCTCGTAAATGGTGACAGGACGTGCGGGGCGCTCTACCTCAATACCAGCACGGGCCAACTCATAGAGCGGGCGGCCATCGCGTTTTAATGCGGAAAACATCGAAGGCACTTGCATGATGTCGCCACGAAACTGTGTCAGTACACGCTCGAGGTCATCGGCGCTGATCTTTGGCACATCAGCGCGAGCAATAACTTCACCCTCAGCATCTGAGGTGTTGGTTTTTTCGCCTAACTTTAGTCGCGTGATGTAGGTTTTATCGGCATCAAGCAGGTAGTGCGAATACTTCGTTGCTTCACCCAAACAGATGGGCAAAACGCCGGTCGCCAGTGGATCAAGACTTCCGGTATGACCCGCCTTATCGGCCTGATAACGGTGCTTAACCCACTGCAAAATTTGATTGGAGGTGACACCTTTTGGCTTATCGAGCAGCAAAATGCCATCGATAGGGCGGCGTGGACGGCGCGGCTTACTCATTTAGTACCGAGCTTAGTTGCGACTGTCGTCGGCAGAAGCTGAGTCGGAATTTGCCGTTTCATCACCACCATTGGCTTCAGCGTTTTTCACATCAGCACTGATCGCTTGCGCGATCAGATCGGCCATGCGGTTGCCGCGCGATGTCACCACATCGTGGTGAAAACGTAAATGAGGCACGATACGCGTGCGCAGACCACGACCAAGCTCACCACGCAAAATGCCAGAGGCGGCATTGAGAATGGCAATGCCCTCATCAGGCGACTCATCTAGGGTCTTGCCCAAAATGGTCACGTAAATGTCGGCATAGCCCATATCGGGGCTGACTTTAACCGCCGATATGGTGACCATGCCTAAGCGAGGGTCACGCAAGCGCTGACGAATCAGGCCCGATATATCGCGCTGAATTTGGTCGCCTAAGCGTTGCGTGCGTTGACTCACTAATCCATCCCGCCTTACAAGCTACGCTTGATGATTTGAACTTCGTAGACTTCGATTTTGTCGCCAGCCTGGACGTCTTTATAGCCCTTAATTGCTAGACCACACTCCATACCATGACGAACTTCAGCAACATCGTCTTTGAAGCGACGCAATGATTCTAGCTCACCCTGGAACACCACCACATCCTCACGCAAAATGCGGATGGGCTTGTTACGGAACAGGCTACCTTCGAGCACCATACAGCCAGCAGCATGACCAAACTTCGAGGAGTGGAACACTTCACGAACTTCAGCCATACCCACGATATTTTCACGGCGCTCAGGCGACAACAAGCCCGACATGGCCGCTTTCACATCATCGATTAACTCATAAATGATGCTGTAGTAACGCAGGTCAATGCCGTCGTTTTGGCACTTAGCGCGCGCGGCGTTATCGGCACGCACATTGAAGCCAAGCACGACTGAGCCAGTCGATTCTGCCAAGCTGACATCGGACTCTGCAATTGCACCAACGCCTGAGCTGACGATTTTCACGATCACTTCGTCGGTGCCCAAGTCATGCAATGCCGCAGTCAATGCCTCCAATGAACCTCGAACATCGGCTTTCAAAATAATATTGACGCTAGCCGCTTCTTTCTTGCCCATATTGGCGAAGACGTTCTCTAGCTTCGTGGCTTGCTGCAAGTCCATACGGGCTTGGCGATCACGTGCGATACGGAATTCGGCAACCTCACGCGCTTTACGCTCATCGGTAACGACCAAGAACTCATCACCAGCACCAGGAGCATCTGGCAGACCCAAGATCTCAACTGGCATCGATGGACCTACAGATTTCACCTGCTTGCCATTTTCGTCAGTCAGTGCACGGGCACGGCCATACATAGTGCCAGCCAAAACCAGATCGCCCTTTTTCAACGTGCCTTTTTGTACCAATAGTGTGGCTACAGCACCGCGACCTTTATCAATGCGCGACTCAATGACCACACCCTGTGCAGCGCCCTTAGTAGAGGCACGCAACTCTAATACTTCGGCCTGCAGTAGAATGGCATCGAGCAAGTCATCTATGCCATCACCTGAGTGTGCAGATAGCTTGATGATTTGCGTATCACCGCCCCACTCTTCAGGGACAACACCTTTCGCGGACAACTCATTCTGCACACGATCAGGATCGGCAGACTCTTTATCCATTTTGTTGATGGCAACGATTAGCGGCACATTGGCAGCACGCGCATGATCGATAGCCTCAGCCGTTTGCGGCATCACGCCGTCATCGGCGGCCACCACCAGAACCACAATATCGGTCGCTTTAGCACCGCGCGATCGCATCGCCGTAAAGGCAGCGTGACCGGGCGTATCTAGAAAGGTAATCATGCCGCGTGGTGTTTCCACGTGGTAGGCACCAATGTGTTGAGTAATGCCGCCCACTTCGCCAGCCGCCACTTTGGCGCGACGAATTGAGTCGAGCAAAGACGTTTTGCCGTGGTCAACGTGACCCATGATGGTGACAACCGGTGCACGTGGCGCATCATCACCATGATCAACAATCGAATCCATCAATGAGTCTTCTAATGCGGTGTCGCTAACAAATACCGCCGTATGACCCATTTCCTCAACAACTAACGCGGCTGTTGCCTGATCAATTGCTTGGCTTTCAGTGACCATTTCGCCCATTTTCATCAACACACGAATGACATCGCGTGATTTTCGAGCCATTTTTTGCGCTAAATCGCTGACGACAATTTGCTCACCAATTGCAACTTCGTACACCTGCTTCTCCACAGGCTTCTCGAAGCCATGCTTTTTGGACAGCGCGCTGGTCAACGTGCGGTTAACGGGGCGGAACGCCTGCTCTTCACGTTTTTTCGGACCTTTTTTACCACCGCGAGATGGCGTTGCACTGCCACGCTTAATCTCACGATCTTCGCGAGCGAATGAATCTTCGTAAGCAACACCAACTAACCCGCGAGCCAGGGGCGTATCTGCCGCAGGTGCTGCAACCTCTTTACGACCAGCCAAGTCAGCAGCAATTAAACGCGCCTGCTCCAATGTTTTCTCACGAGCCTTTTCCTCAGCTTCGCGGCGTGCAATATCTTCTTGACGCTTACGAGCCTCTTCGGCAGCGCGTGCTTTAGCCGCTTCTTCCTCACGGCGCGCTTTCTCTTCTGGAGTTTCTAATCGCTTAATATCGATTTTCGGCACACTTAACTTGCGCGAATCTTTTGGCTCATTGCCTAATTGCTTACGTGCATCCTCAGCAGCTTTTCGAGCCTCTTCTTCTGCAGCAGCAATACGCGCCTCTTCAGCGGCGCGCTTCTCAGCATCAATAATGGCTTGCTTAGCTTCTTCAGCTTGACGAGCAGCGGCTTCAGCGGCCAAGCGTGCAGCCTCCTCGGCTTCGCGATTCTGCTCTTCCTGCTCTTCGAGCACAGAGCGCTTCACATAGGTGCGAGTTTTACGCACTTCTACGTTAACGGTCTTAGCGCGTCCACCGGCAGCCGGCGACGCCTTCAGCGTGCTGACGGTTTTGCGCTGCAAGGTAATTTTTTGAGGCGCGCCCGCTTGCTCGCCGTGGGAGCGCTTGAGGTGAGCCAGCAGCTGCTGTTTCTCGCTATCGGAAACAGTGTCTGTGGCTTTTTTATGACTAAGACCAGCTTCGCTCATTTGCGTAAGCAGATTCTCAACCGAACGACCGACCGTGTCGGCTAATTCTTTAACTGTTACTTCAGCCATGGGGCGTTTACTCCGCTTCTGAGAAGGTGGCCCGGCTTATTGAAACCAGGGCTCACGCGCCTTCATGATCAATTGGGCTGCGATATCGTCGTCAATGCCGTCGATATCATTAATGTCATCAATGGCTTGCTCAGCCAAATCTTCCATGGTGACAATGCCGCGTGCAGCCAAGGCAAAGGCCACTTTGCGATCCATCCCTTCCATACCGAGCAGATCTTCTGCTGGCTCACTAGCGCCCTCTTCAGACACCAGCGCTTTGGTCAGCAACGCATCTTTTGCGCGCTGACGTAATGCGTCTACCAGTTCATCATCGAAATCTTCAATAGCCTGCAGCTCCTCTAGCGGCACATAGGCCACCTCTTCCAACGAGCTAAAGCCTTCATTTACTAAGATAATCGCGATGTCTTCATCGACGCCTAAATCATTCATAAAGGTGTCAACAAAGTGCTGTGCTTCACCTTCTTGCTTGGCTTGGGCATCAGCAACAGTCATCACGTTTAAACGCCAACCACTGAGCTCAGAGGCTAGTCGCACGTTTTGACCACCACGACCAATGGCCATGGCTAGTTGATCCTCTTCTACCGCTACATCCATGGTATGGCTGTCTTCATCAACAACAATAGAGGCAACCTCCGCTGGCTGCAGCGCGTTAATAACGAACTGAGCGGGATTATCATCCCAAAGCACGATGTCGACACGCTCACCACCGAGCTCGCCAGAGACGGCCTGCACTCGTGAGCCGCGCATGCCGATACAAGCACCTTGCGGATCAATGCGGTGGTCATTGCTTTTCACGGCAAGCTTAGCTCGCACACCAGGATCGCGAGCAGCAGCACGAATAGAAATAATTTCTTCGCCAATTTCCGGTACTTCAATACGGAATAGCTCAATGATCATTTCTGGGCGTGAGCGTGACATCAGCAGTTGTGCGCCACGACCTTCAGCATTGACATCAAACAAAACAGCACGCAGACGATCGCCCATGCGGAAGTTTTCGCGCGGCAACATCTCTTCACGCGCCAAATACGCTTCTGCGTTTCCACCGAGATCTACGATTAGACCATCACGTGTGGTTTTCTTAACGGTGCCCGAGAGAATCTCGCCAATACGATCGCGGTACGCATCAACCACCAAGGCGCGCTCAGCTTCGCGCACTTTCTGCACAATAACTTGCTTAGCAGTTTGTGCCGCAATACGACCAAAAGCCTCAGATTCAATTTTTTCTTCGACGATATCACCGAGCTTTAAGCCTTTTTCTTCTACGTCACTAATTGCCAGCTGCATCGCAGGAATTTCGTGATCTTCGTCGGCAACGACTTCCCAATAACGGAAGGTTTCGTACTCGCCCGTGCGGCGATCGATAGCAACGCGAATATTGATCTCGTCGTTTTCGAAGCGCTTAACGGTGGCAGCGGCTAGCGCTTCCTCCAGTGCTTGAAAGATGACTTCGCGGCTAACGCCTTTTTCGTTGCTGACTGAATCCACAACCAACAGGATTTCTTTGCTCATGATGTGGGCCCTGCTTCTTCGTGTTCTATCAAAAGGTCGGAACGATATTTGCCTTATCGATACTGACAAACGGAATGTCAAACTCGATGCCATCAACCAACAATGTCACCGTTGTCTCTGTGCAGCGTTGCATGATGCCCTTAAAGCGGCGGCGACCCTGTAACGGTGCAGTAAGACGTATATTCACTTCTTCGCCAACGTAAGCGGCGTATTGGTCGGGGCGGAACAAGCCCCGATCCCAGCCTGGCGACGATACTTCCAGTGTGTACTCGCCAGCAATGGGATCTTCAACATCCATCACACCGCTGATTTGATGACTAACGCTTGAGCAATCATCAATGCCAACACCAGTCTCGCGATCGGTATCAATAAAAACGCGCAATACCGAATGCCTGCCCTGCTGAAAAAACTCGACACCCCAAAGCTGGAAGTCACACGACTCCACTACAGGCTGCAGCAGCTGCGTTAACTCTTCAATCTTCTTCGAGATGGCCATTGTGCCCGTCTCTCCCAGCGCCTAACTCTGGCGATTTACAAATTTCAGAAACAAAAAATGGGCCTCAATGCCCACGTTGACGGCAGCCCGGTGACACTGGGTATCACCTGCCGCAAGACTTGTAAAAAAGCCCACTCTAGGTGGGCTTTTTCAACAAAGTCCGAATGTGGTAGCGGGGGCTGGATTTGAACCAACGACCTTCGGGTTATGAGCCCGACGAG
>CAXIBK010000060.1:0-10811 GCA_964022225.1 uncultured Paraperlucidibaca sp. | reverse complement strand
CGACTAGCCGTCAACATCGGCGTTAGTGCTGGTGAATATGACAACCTTCTCTCCACTGAAGTGAGCACGGGAGAGCTAATCCAAGCAGCAATTGATGTACTAGAGCAGCAAAATGGCACTCCGCAAGTCACACTCAATGCTTTAGAGGCGATTGTCGCCCTCGATCAAATTTTATTGGCCAGCTCAGTTAGTTCAAGCCAACTCAAACTAGGTGAAGTCGTTAGCCTTGCAGCTGACGCGGACTACGATGGAGCTAAAGCGCGCGCGCAGCTCTATCAGTTTATCCAAGGCATTATTCTGCTTGCCAACCAACATAATGCCGTCAGCGCTGTTATCCCTATTGATCTATTAGGCAATACGGTCGATCTCGCCATCAAGGTCATCGAACCACCACAGTTTGCCGCTATTGGCGACCCTGCAGCAGCGAAAGATGAGGCATATCTAGCTGTAAATAACAGCCCTAATAGAATTTATGTACGCTCGGCACAGCTTCGTATGGTTTTCAGTGTATCGCTTAGTAATGAACTGACATCACTAGTCTCAGGCCTAAGTACTGCCGTGAGCAACTTAGCCAGCCCATTAGTTAGCGTGATAAATGGTTTACTTGGCCTGAACTTAGGCGTGTTACTTGGTGGGCAAGACCAGTTAAGCATTTTATTACTGCCCGCCCCGTTCCGGTTTGATATCAATCTAGATCTTGCTGGCGGTGATGCTCGAGTGACTGACTTTAGCTGCCAAGGCAATGAGAAATCCCTAACTGTGCCGGTTAAAACCGCTGCAGCAACCCTTCGTATTGGCAAGATGGGCACTTCCGCAAACGATGCTAAGGAGCAGGTAATGTCTGCTCAGTCAGAGCCCACGGTATTACCAATACCACTTGTCGACTTCGGCATTAAGCATTGCTCGATATTATTCGGCTGTGGTGCACGAGTGCCATTTGCCGCCGGTGGACTTGGCTTAAAGGTCAAATCATCTGTCTTTGGAGCTGAAGGTACGCTTCTGTTTGAGTCTCCCGCTGAGGAAAACTTACCTGACTTAGGAAACATGGCGGAAACCCGTGGGAGCCAAGTGTATCAATCGATTAGCTCAGCAAGCCTTGTAGAAAGCCTTAGAGACACGTTATCAGGGCCAGAAATTACCGCTTACGAGGCTAATGGCAATACGTTGGGCTCAGTGCTGATGCTCGTAGGAAGTGTCACAAACACGGTCGTTGCACTTCTAAAAACAGCCATAAGCACAGTTCTATCGCCACTGCTTGACCCATTGCTAACGTTCTTAATAGAAAACCTTGGCTTAGACTTGGCAAAAACAGAGGTTGCCGCAAACCTAAGCTGCCACGCAAACCAAGGCGTATCCATGGTTATGTAGGCACAGGTAAGCGCCCTCAGCTCAAAATTTTTGCTCAAGTAGGCGGCAAGTCATAATCAGTCGTTAATGTGCGTAGGTCTTCAATATTGTCAGTCAAGGCATTGAGCACCACACACTATCTAGAGGTATGTCATGAAATCCTGGAACAATCTTGCAGCAATCACCGTAGGCCTAAGTCTGCTAGTTAGCAGCCCTGTTTTTGCTAAAAAGCCTGATTTTGCTGAGCATGGTGGAAATCACTCAGCGGATCATGGTCATGGCAAAAAGCATGATGAGAAACGTCACACTAATTATTTCGACCAGAATAGATCGAAGCAGATCAGCGATTATTACAGTACCAAAGCTAAGAATTCTGGCCGTTGTCCTCCAGGCTTAGCTAAGAAAAACAATGCTTGCCAAGCCCCAGGACAAGTCAAAAAATGGGCTAAAGGTCAGCCATTGCCAGCCGACGTGATTTATTACAACCTGCCCCGCAACCTGCTATACGAGTTAGGAAATACACCTGCTGGCCAGAAAGTGGTCCGTGTTGGGGAAGATATTTTGCTAATCAACGCCGTGACTGGTTTGGTTATCGATGCAATCGAGCATGTCTTCCAATAGCTCACATATAATGCGCTGCAACCAGACCCACCATAGGAATCCAGCGTGGATGCATTTTTAGTCTCAACCGGTATCGTGGCGCTTGCCGAAATGGGCGACAAAACCCAACTCTTGGCTTTTATGCTGGCTGCGAAATTTCGTAAGCCAGCCCCCATCATCTTCGGCATTTTAGTAGCGACACTACTCAACCATGGCATGGCCGGTGCGCTTGGCACGTGGATTCCTCATCTATTAGATGCTGAGGTTTTACGCTGGGTGCTCGGCATTGGTTTCATTATCATGGCTATCTGGATTTTGATTCCCGACAAGCTCGACGAAGGTGATACCAAGTTCGTGTCATTAGGCGTTTTTGGCACCACCGTCGTCGCATTTTTCATTGCTGAAATGGGCGATAAAACCCAAATAGCCACGGTCGCGCTTGCCGCCCAGTACCAAAGTTTTATCGCAGTCGTTCTTGGCACCACTGTGGGTATGCTTTTGGCCAATGCTCCCGCCGTGCTTCTAGGTAATAAGTTCGCCAGCTCATTACCAACCACATGGATACATCGTGTAGTCGCCGCAATTTTTGCCATCATGGGCGTCGCAATTTTACTCGGCCTTGGCTCTTATTTAGGCTTATAGAGCACTAACGGGCTGGCTTGTCAGTGCTCATTAACCGGTCTTTTCAGCTGCGTGCTGCACGTTCTCCTGCTGCTCAATTTCTACCGCCGTTAAGCCTTTCTTCTTTCCTTGCACATACCTCAAGTACGCAGGTATGTGTGTTTTACCCATGTATTTATCAAGATACGGTAGAAACCCAGCGTAATTGCCTTTGAATTTAGCATGGTGGAAATCGTGATAAACAGGGCCTTCGTACACAGGTAGCAAATGCACTGGATTCCAGAGAATGTCATAGCCAATGTGGCCATCTGCACCTTCAATTTGCCGGATAATTACCCAAACCCATACGACATACAGATGCGCTCCCAGAAGAATCGGGCCAATCAAGGTCAGCGTTGCGGTTAACGAATACTCCAGCCAGTGCATATAGTTGCCGTTGATACCGCAGGTGTTACGAACCCTGTGATGCACGCTGTGCACATGCCTCAGCAACCACTTGTTCTCGTGCATGTAACGATGCATCCAGTAATACAGAAAATCATCTAGCAGCACGAAAAACAGCAATTGCGCCACAATCACATACCAAATTGGTAGTTCGTTATTGTGCACGGCAGTGAGTTTGAGCAGCGGCCAGCTCAGCACCAGCAGCGAGGCCAAAATAGCGTTGTTAAGAAGAATGCGCCCGATAGACGGCAGCAGAAACCTTTTAACCTCAAACGGTTTTTGCTGAATTTTATATTTTCTCAGCGCGACAGGATCCAGCCAAGCAACGATTGTCCAAGGCGTTGCGACAAGCAAAAAAGCCGCCATGCTGATGGCCAGCGTGGCCATGGGAAACTGCCAAAACCAAGGGTCGTTATAAAAGCCTTCCCACAGCCCAAATACACTAAAGGTGCTGTCCATAAACCATCCATTTTAATCGTATGGGTATTGAAAACTACTGTTTATTGAAAAGCATCCTAGCCTGCTATAACGTAGCTTGATTGCTTGATTACGAATAAAAATTACTAAAAGGCGAAATAAATCATCAATAAGCCAGAGTTAGATGCCTCTCGCAACCAACCACTAAACTTTGTGGTTGGAGCGTACATTCAGCCCATGCTCGTGGCTTACCTTCAACAAGGCGGCCGCTTATCTGCCCTTGCTGATGCTATTTCTGTTAGCGATTTATGGATGCTTAACCCGCCGGACATTGTCGCTGTAGAGGATTACTTTCGGCTGTGCCTTAGCGCAAGCGAGCTTCTTCATGATCCCTTGCTCGGTATAAAAGCGGGTCAAAATGCAGGTTTGGAAAACTTCGATGTGCTAGGCGAGGCTCTCACCAATCTGCGCGCAAAATCTCTGACCTTAGGCCATGCATTACATCAGGTGATGACGCTTGAGCGACTGGTGCATCGCTTAGGCACCTCTCGTATTGAATCTTACGATGGAAATATTCAGCTTATTTGGCGGGCTAATTTCCAACAGCACAAGGCCGCGCGATTAGTGTGCGAAAGCGTACTTGCGGGGATTATTCATCTGGCAGAACAGTTAACGGGGCGGCTGATACCCGTAATGGAAGTGTGCTTTGTTCATGCAAGACCCGAAAACTATCAGGAAGCAAAGTACCAGCAGGGGTTCAGAGCTCAGTGTCGATTCAGCCAAAGCCATAACAGCATGATGTTTGCAGCTGACGTATTGGCCTGGCCTTTAAAGAACATAGCTCGCCCTTCCGTTGCCGAATCTACTGCAGGGCAAATCGTTGATCAGGTGAAAAACCATATTGGAAAGAACCTACTAAACAGCCCAAAGCTCCCTCAAATAGCCGCCATTCTTGGGCAAAGCGAGCGCAGCTTGCAGCTGCAGCTAAAGCAACAGGGAACCAGCTATCAACAGCTACTGGCCGATGTTCGCTTGCATCATGCTCAGGATTATTTGCAGTACTCAAATTTAAGCATCCTGCAGATCAGTCAGTTACTGGGCTTCAGGGAACAAAGCTCGTTTAACCACTTTTTTTTGCGCGGCAGTGGCTTATCGCCTAAAAAGTGGCAGAAGGTGAGTCATGGGTGCTAATAAGTTAACGGCTCACATCGGGAGAGGCGGCGAAAGTGGCGTCGCGCAAGCCATTGCTATACGCAGGCTTTCCAAGGCCGTCGTTGACAAGCCATGCTGCTTTCCAATGCGAATATACGAGCCGAGCATTTGAAGGCTTTGCACTCTAACTTTGCTGTAGTGGTAGCGGATAAACTGCTCCAGATCGAAAGGTGCGAGCCGTTTAATCACGGGCAACACAAGCTTCCAAGTTAGCGGACTGAGTAAAGGCTTAAGTGGGCGAATATCGGCGCCGACGTGTATTTTAACTACCGCTAACGCCTCGCGCGAGGCCGCCAGCCCCAAATGGAAATTAGAGCTAGCTGTGAAGTTATTCAAGCGCCACTCATTGATCTCTAACGCGGCAATCAAGGGCTGTAACATGGCTGGCGCAGCTGCTGCAGCTTGAGCAAAGTCAGGCACTGACTTCGCTGCTAAGCCACCAGCTTTCAGCGCCGCAACGACGCTTTCTACACGTGGCATCTCGCCACTAAACAGGCCTGGCGCCATCGGTGGCACATAGTAGGCAATGCCCTCAGGGCCGGCCAAACCAGGTAACGGCGATTGATAGCTGATGAAGGTAATCAAGCCCTGCACCAGCTGTACCGGCGGCACATGGTCTCGCACATAATCGATATCCTCGACATCTGGCTGCAAACAAACCACTGTCGCCTGCCCCACCGCAGCCATGATCTCTGCTGCTAACGCGCCACGCAGCGCATCCGATGCTAGTGCCAGCCACACTTGATCCCAGCGCTGCGCGGCAACTGCTGCGGCATCAGTCACTAGGCCAAAGCCAGACAGGTTTTGTTGCTCTTTACGCCAACGGCCTAAGCGATAAAGCGTGACGCCATTACCCAACGATGGCGCGTACTTGGCCTTTACAAAAAAACTTACCTCATGCCCAGCTTGCGATAAATGCCATGCATATACCTGCCCTACTGCACCCGCACCCACTATCAAAACTTTCATGATTTATCTCTGGTTTGACTCTGTAAAACCGCGTCAAAAAATCCGGGAACTAGCTCGGGCCAACCCATTTTTGCGCGTAATTTATCGATATATTTCGTGTAGGCATGGATCTCGATATAGCCCTTTGTGCGATCGGTCTCGACGAATTTTATTCCGCCAGAAAGATCAGGCTTGTCGTGATACAAATGATGCTCGAACACCTTCGCGTTATTGGGCTTATGCAGCTGATCATGTAGATAATTCGCCACCATCTGTGAGACACGATCAAAAAGCGTATATGCGCTGGAGTTGGTTTCTAGATAGCCCACGCCAAAGAGATTGCGGTGCTTGAGATTGAAGGCAGTCAGCTTTAACTTTGGCCTGCCGCCATCCCACTCAAAATATGCCTCTGGCACATAGGGAATGCTCATATTGTAGCCCGTGGCATACAGCACTAAATCGATGGGCTCACGCGAGCCATCAACAAACACCACGTCATCACCATCGAAACACTGAACCTCACCTTTCGCTTTAATGTCTCCATGCTGCAAGTAATGCAGCAGTTGTGAATTAAGCAACGGATGCGTTTCGAAAAGCTTATGGTCAGGCTTGGGCATACCCGTACGAGTGACATCGCCGATCACCAGGCGCAAGAGTAGCGTCATCGCTGGGCGCTGAAGCCACATCGGCAATTGCGGACCTTTATTGGCAAATTCATCTACCGGGATGCCAAAAATATGCTTTGGGATGAAGTGATAACCACGACGAACACTGATAAATGCAGCCTCCGCATTGGCGGCGGCATCACAGGCAATGTCGGCTCCAGAGTTGCCTAGGCCAACCACTAGCACGCGCTTATGGCGAAACTCATCGGCATGTTTGTAGCTAAGCGAGTGACGAATTTCACCATTGAACTCGCCTGTATGGCGCGGTAGGCGCGCGTGCCAATTCGTGCCTGTGGAGCAAATCACGGCACGGTAGCGCCGCAGCTCGCCTCCGGCAGTTTTCACCAACCAAGACTCACCATCTTTTTCAACATGCTCCACAGCGGTATTAAAACGAATAGCATCATACAAACCAAAAGCACTAGCGAAGCTACGCGTATAGGCGAGAATCTGGCGGTTAGATGGGTAATCGGGATAATCATCTGGCATCGGAAAGTCGTAAAAACCAGAGGTTTTTCGCGAAGATATAAAGTGCGCCGAGTGATACATCGGTGTGCCTGGATTGCTCATATCCCAAATGCCACCAACATCGCTGTGACGCTCAAACTGCTCATAGGCAATACCAAGCCGTTTCAAGGCTCTAGCCATACTGAGCCCCGCTGGGCCAGCGCCAATAATGCAGACCGGATGGTGCAGCAGATCTGTAGCTGAAAGAGATGGCATGAAAATGTGCTCCCAAATAGGGCATGGCTAATATGGCCTATTGAAGCAAATGCCCTGCTTGTTAGTCAGTGGTTATGCCGGCAATAATGGGGGCAAAATCGGACACACTAACGCCGCTATGACCCAGAATGATCATCGATTTACTGAAGCCAATATTCCGACTCTGCTTATTGCTGGCTTAGCTGATCACGCTCATGAAAAAGGTCTGAATACTGAACGTTGGTTCGCCGGACAGGGTCTCACGATTGCACATATTCGGCAGTCGGAGACCATGATTTCTTTCCGCCAAGCGGCCGTCATTATTCGTCGAGCTTTGCGGGCACTGCCTTCTGAGCCTTTAGGCCTGCATGTGGGATCGCGCGATGCACTCGCGTCGTTTGGCATGTTGGGCTTTGCCATGCTGTCGAGTCAAAACGTTCGCGAGGCGTTTGCAACTGGGCTTAAGTACCACCTTGCTTCCGGTAGCCTCATGGATGTTGAGGCTGAAACAACGACCACAGAAGTCGCATTACGGCTGCATGAACGCTTTCCTGACCCTGAGCTATTACCCTTTCTATGCGAAGAGATTTTTGCCAGCGCCATTGCCATCATGCGAATGATATTGGGTAATGACATTTCGCCGCTGCGTATTGAGCTGAGCTATCCATCACCGGTTTATGGCTCAGCTTACCAGCGGCTGTTCAATTGCCCGGTAGCGTTCAACTGCAAGGCAAATCGCTTGGTGCTGCCTGCGGCGCTAATGGAGCGTTCACTTGCTACGCGCAGCGCGGCAAGCCACGCCATTGCGCTCGCCGCTTGCCGGAAACTAATAGAGCCCTCTGAGGCATCTCGTGATGTGGTTTGCTCGGTAGAGAACTTGTTAAACGACGGGCTAAGCCAACGTCAAACTATGGCTGAAATTGCCACGGCGCTAAACATGACCGAGCGCACACTACGCCGCCAACTAGCCATGGCTGGTGAGCACTTTAGCAGTATTCGTGATCGCGTCATGGAGCAGCGAGCGCGCACGCTGCTTATCGACAAAACACTCTCTATCACTGCCGCCGCCAACAAACTGGGCTTCAATGATGCCCGCGATTTTCGCCGAGCATTCAAGCGCTGGACAGGTATGGTACCCAGTAGCGTTAGGAAGAAGATCTAGTCTTGGGGAGTAACTGCGCGTGAACTGGCAAATTATTACCATCTGCGTTGGCATAGTCGTCTGGGCATTGATCTCTCAGCGTTTATCAAAAACTCTGCTGACATTGCCCATGTTATTTGTGGGCTTTGGCTACTTATTGGGTGAGGCAGGCGCAGGGCTTCTCGATATTCGGATTGATAGCAAGCTGCTTCATACATTTGCCGAGTTCACGCTGGTGCTAGTGTTGTTTAGCGATGCCGCCAGCGCACAACCTATCGCCAACTGGCTGGGGCGGCGTTCTAATTCACGGTAATTTTAAAATCCGCTTGACCTTACCACTATGGAAAGCCTGATCTTAAGGATGCGGCCAGCTGAGGCCGCGCATTTCGACTCATCGGAGAGACACCATGCATACATTTAAAGTTTCAGGAATGGGCTGCGGTAGCTGCGTGGCGAAAATTACTACGGCCATTCATGCGATCGACTCCAACGCATCTGTTAACGTTGACCTGTCACAAGCTCAGGTGAAAATTGAGTCATCTCTAGCGTATGAGCTACTAGCTAGCGCAATTAAAAACGTCGGCTTTGATGTGCAATAAACAGGTGTAGTAGCCAGATACGATAGCCGACTCAAGGAGCCTCATATGAACAAACTCTCACGCGAGATAGGCAGCGATAGAACCATGAATGAGCTAGATCTTTTTGTCGATGGCATGACCTGCGCATCTTGTGCCGGCCGTGTTGAAAAGGCGCTCTCCGCTGTCGACGGGGTTGAGTCGGCAACGGTTAATTTAGCCACTGAAAAAGCCCATATCCGCATGAAAGGCAGCGCCTCGCCAACACGCTTCATTGAGGCGATCGTGAATATTGGCTACCAAGCTAGGCTCGTTGAGGACAATGCAGGCCCCGAGGTGAGTAATCGCCATGCACGTGAAAAGCAGCATCTGCTTATTGCAATCTTACTCACGCTGCCTTTAGTCGTTCCCATGCTGGTAGCGCCATTCGGATATGATTGGATGCTGCCTGTCACGCTGCAATGGCTATTAGCCACGCCGGTGCAGTTCATCTTAGGCGCTCGGTTTTATCGCGCTGCCTGGGGTGCGTTAAAGTCGCGGACAGGCAATATGGACCTGCTAGTAGCAATAGGCACGTCGGCAGCTTATGGCCTCAGCGTCTACCACCTAATGGTATCGAGTGCGGCGCACGATCAGGTCTACTTTGAAGCATCGGCAGTCATCATCACGCTGGTCATGTTGGGCAAATGGCTGGAAAGCAGAGCGAAACAACAGACCACAGAAGCGATTCGCGCACTGCAGGCGCTACGCCCAGATACCGCGCGCATTCGCCAAGATGGCCAGGAGCGCGAAATTCCCTTATCTGAAATCAAGCTAGGCGACATCGTTGCCATTCGCCCTGGCGAGCGTATTCCAATCGATGGCGTCATCACTGAAGGCCAAAGCTTAGTCGATGAATCAATGCTGACTGGCGAAAGTCATCCCGTAGTAAAAGGCGTTGATGACCAAGTGGTGGGCGGCTCAATCAGCACCGATGGCTTACTGCTAGTAAGCGTGCAGCTGCTTGGCTCTGAAACATTGCTGTCTCGCATTATCAGGATGGTCGAGGATGCGCAGGCTGCAAAAGCTCCCATTCAGCGCCAAGTCGATAAAGTCAGTGCGATCTTTGTCCCCGCCGTTTTAGCTATTGCCGCCTTCACCTTTTTTGCTTGGTGGTTATCGGGCAATAGCATCGAAATTGCCATCATCAATGCCGTCGCAGTCTTAGTTATCGCCTGCCCCTGCGCGCTGGGTCTTGCCACGCCTACTGCCGTGATGGTGGGCACTGGCGTTGCTGCCCGACGAGGGATTTTGATCAAGGATGCAGAAGCCTTAGAGATAACGCATAGCACGCAGATTATTGCCTTCGATAAAACAGGCACTTTGACACTCGGTAAACCTGAGCTCGTGGCTCAAGAAAGCGTGGCTGCTACAGATGACATGCTAACTATAGCCGCCAGCCTTCAAAGCGATAGCGACCATCCATTAGCTCATGCCGTGATGAAAGCGGCAGAGAAAGACCAACTACAGCTGCTGAGTGCTAGCAATAGCCGCGCCATAGCTGGCCGAGGTGTATCTGGCATCGTAAATAGCATGGAGTACTTGCTGGGTAATAGGCAACTTATGGAGGAGAGTCATGTCGACATGTCGCCGCTGAAAGCCAAGGCCGAAGCATTAGAGGCGGAAGGTTGCACTATCTCTTGGTTAGCGCGCGTGACTGACTCAGCATTGCTCGGCTTTATGGCTTTTCGTGATCAAATAAAACCCGAGGCATTTTTTACTATTTCTCGCCTGCAACAGCTCGGCATTGGGACCGTGATGATTACTGGGGACAACCAAGGCAGTGCCAATGCCGTGGCCAAGCAGCTTGGCATTGATCATGTGGTGGCTGAAGTATTACCACATGAGAAAGCGCAGGAGATCACTCGCCTTAAAGCACGAGGCGTGACGGCCATGGTGGGTGATGGCATTAACGACGCTCCTGCACTAGCGGCGGCAGATATCAGCATGGCGATGAGCGATGGTAGCGATGTTGCCATGCACACAGCCAAAGTGACCTTAATGCGCGGCGACCCGAGCTTGATCGCAGAAGCCATTGAGATTTCACAATTGACCTGGACGAAAATTCGCCAAAACTTATTTTGGGCATTCGCCTATAAC
>CAXIBK010000059.1:0-10877 GCA_964022225.1 uncultured Paraperlucidibaca sp. | reverse complement strand
GCAGCAATCATTATTTTGCTTATAAGCCCACTAAAATTATTATCTTTACTTATTCCAGCCCTAGGCCCACGTGTTCGCCGTGCCATTGCCTCAATTCAAGAGGCTTGGACCAGCACTAACTCAACTATTTTTAAGCTGCTTCCCGACTTGACGTGGGATGTGCGAGGCCTGTCTGAACTGCGTCGAGACCGATGGTATTTCGTCATATCCAACCATCAATGCTGGATGGACATTTTGACGGCCTTCCATGTGCTAAATCGGCGCATTCCACCACTGAAGATTTTTATCAAACAAGACTTGCTGTATGTGCCGGTGATCGGTCTTGCGGTATATACACTCGACTATCCTTTTATGAAGCGCTATAGCCGTGAGCTGATTGCGAAAAAGCCACATTTGCGTGGCAAAGATTTAGACACAACACGCCGAGCCTGCGAAAAATACAAAGATTATCCGGTCAGTGTTATGAGCTACTTGGAGGGCACGCGAGCTACGCCTGAAAAAATGGCCGCAAGCAAAACACCTTTCCGTCATTTATTGCCGCCCAAAAGTGCAGGCGCTGCTTTTGTGCTCAATGCTCTGGGCGAAAAAATGGAAACGGTGCTGGACTTAACCATTGCTTATCCAAATGCAGTGCCTAGCTTTTGGGACTTTTGCTGCGGACGAGTGCGACGCATCGTGGTCGATGTTGCCTTACGCGAGATCCCAGTGCACTTTTGCCAGGGCAGTTTCGAAAGCGACCCAGCCTTCCGCGAAGAGTTTGCACAATGGACACAGCAGCTGTGGGCAGAAAAAGATGACTTACTTCTGACACTACAGCGTGTCAACGATTAGACTAGCGCAAATTCAGACTTATATCGGAGCCGTATATGGCCGTTTCACAACCCGCTAATTTTAACGAAACTTGGTCAGATGAGCGTATCGCTAGCTTCCTAAACTACCAACCTCCTGCCGGTGAAAGTGCTGACTTCCATGCTCTCTACAACGCCTACAAGCATATGCGTGAGTCTGATTTCAGTATTTTTCTAGTGCATTTTAAAGCGGCAGGCCGTGATGTTCATGCGCTTAATGGTCTAGGCTTATCATTGCTAGACATCGTTAAAACGCATGCGCAATCACAGGCCTTTGCCGATCTTCTCAGCGCATAACCGTGACGATGATTAATGGCATGAAACGTAGCGAATCAGCCCTACTACACGCGGGCTCACCGCTATTTGGCCAGTTCACAGATAGCCTTCGCCAAGTGCAGGGCCAGCAAGACACGAGCCTAGACGCTTTTGGGCGCAGTCGCGGCGCGCTTGCACGCCGCTTAGGCTATAAGCAATTTCAGTTTTTTGGCGGCATGAGCGAAGAACTGGTATTCGGTTGCGCCTTGGTCAGCTTAGGCCACTCTTGCAGCGCCTTTATTTATGCGGTTGATATGCGCACGGGCGAGCGCTTCGAGCATAGCAGCATGCGGCCCGGCAGCATGGGCATGAGCCTCAGCGATAACCCCCGTGAAGGTAGCAGCCATTGCCAAATGGGCCGCTTACGGGTCGAGCAGCGCTATTTCGATCAACCCCGACAGAAACAATTGAAAGTATGTATTGGTGAGGAGTTTGTACTTGAGGCATTAAGCCATGAGACAAATTTCGAGCCTATGTCGCTGTGCACGCGCAGTGGCTATAACGGCTGGACATACGCCAATAAAACAGCTGGAGTTCCACTAGCGGGCAGCTTGCTCTGGCGTGACAAAAAAATCGACTTAAAAACCATTCAATGCATGGGCCATCACGATTTTTCCTGTGGCTTTATGCGAGCCGAAACCTGGTGGAACTGGGCCTGCTTCTCGGGCCATGCTGAGCTAGTCGGTGGCACTGAATCAGCAGCGGTTGGCTTAAATATATCGTGTGGAGTCAATGAAACCAGCTATAGCGAAAACTGCTTCTGGTTGAATGGCGAGTGTATTAATACTGCGGCGGCTGTGTTTGATTTTGATCGCCAAGCACCTATGTCTGCATGGAAAGTGCACACCCATGACGATAGTGTGAACTTACGTTTCACACCTCTTGGTATCTATGAAGACAATACGCGGCTAGGCCCTTTAGCAGCACGCTTTCGCCAAGTCTTTGGCCACTTTGATGGTTATCTTGTCCACCAAGGCCGACGCTACTTAATTAATCGCTTAAGTGGCTTTGTTGAAGACCAATTTGTGCGCTGGTAAACCGCGCCCACCCACTGAGCACAAACACCATGTCAAAACATCATAAAAAACATGCACATATTGCTGCAAAGCCAAGTAAGCGCGCGTTATTTCGCGATTACTTAGTGTTGCTTTGCGATCTTCGCTTTTCGCGCTATCTAACCGTGCAAATGCTACCAATTTTATACGTTCTACTTGTTATCGGTGGCGTTGGCGTTATTGGCCAGTTTGTTTGGGATGCTTTCGCGCAAAACCTACTGCGTGGCATCACATTCCTTATAGCAGCACCTGTGGCGGTTTTAATTTGGGTTTCTGCCTGCCGTGCCATTACTGAGTTTTTACTCGCCGTTTTTCGTATATCAGAAGATGTAAACAAGCTAGCGGGCATTCGCCCAACAGTCGATAAGCTTGACCAATTCATTAGTGGTCCAAGCTGGATGAGCCGAATTTTAAGTTCTGTTCAATCGGTCTCACAGCAGCAAAAGCCTCCGCGCGCCACTCCCGCTATTTATCCAGAGAAATCTCAATGAAATTACTATCAACTAATACCTGCTTTATTCCGAAGGACTTAAGCACAGTCACGCAATACGACCCAAGCAGCGAGGCTGACCTTGCCGCCATTGGCATGAGTGCTAAACAAAAAAACACGATTTGGCGCGCAGTCGAAGGCTTTTATCGCACGGGTATCTCGCCTGCCGTGACCATTTGTATGCGGCGCCAGGGCCAAGTGGTGTTCAACCGCGCCTTAGGCCATGCCCGTGGCAATGGCCCAAACGATAGCCGTGATGTACCAAAAGTATTGGCGCAACCAGACACGCCCATGTGCTTGTTTTCGGCATCTAAGGTGATCACAGCCATGCTTATTCATAAGCTTGCAGAAGATCACTTAATCGATTTACTCGCACCGGTGTCGCATTACCTGCCAGCTTTTGGCATCAATGGTAAGCAGCATGTAACAGTCGCTCATATTTTGTCGCACCGTGCAGGCATCCCCACCATACAGGGTGATTTTGATACCGAGATCTTGTTCGATACACCACAAGTTGTTGATATTTTATTTAATGCCAAGCTCAACTCACGTAGCGGTCATCGTGCGGCTTATCATGCCGTCACAGGCGGTTATATTTTAGCTGAGTTGATTCGCGCTGTTACTGGCAAAGATGCCAGAGAGTATTTACGCGAAACAATCCAAGAGCCACTGGGCATGCGCCATTTAAATTACGGTCTAGCGCCTGAGCACCGTGGAACCGAGGCAATTGGCTATGCGACTGGTTTAAAGCCCGTATTAGCCATCGATTGGTTTTTACAGCACGCGTTAGGCGGCGATCTCGACACCGTGGTCAATGTCACTAATGACCCACGCTTTATGGACATCATCTGCCCGGCCGGTAATATCTTTGCTAACGCTGACGAAACCTGCCGTTTCTTTGAGCTCATGCTTCGCGGCGGTACGCTTGATGGCAAACGCATATTTGATCCGCTAACTATTCGTCGCGCCACCCTAGAAGCAGGCAAGCCACAGTTCGATGGCACTTTGCTAGCGCCGTTACGCTACAGCCACGGCATGATGCTCGGCGGCAACCCAGTTGGACTTTTTGGGCCAATGACTGGCCATGCCTTTGGCCATCTTGGTTTTTCTAATATTTTCTGCTGGGCCGACCCCGAGCGCGACATTTCTGTATCCCTGCTAACTTCAGGTAAACCGATTGTCGGACCACATTTACCAGCTCTAGCAAGGTTGCTCGCGAGCATTTCGTTTAACGCACCGAAAATATGAGATTAAGATCGACACACCCTGTCATAATTTTGAATTGTTAGCAGTGCAATATCTGACTATAATACAGTTTCTGTGAACACTCATACACTGAAATAATTGAGGCAAGACCCTATGTCCAATGACATTGCGTCAACACAAGAAGCCCCGGCTGAGAAACCGCCGATTAACTGGCTAGGTGCAAGCGTATTAGTATCTACGCCTATTTTAGCGCTGTTGTTGATTCCAACTTATGCATGGTTTGCCGACTACTCCACCGCCGCTTGGGTGAGTTTTGTCGTGCTCAGCATCTTAAATGGCATGTCGATCACTGGCGGCTACCATCGTCTCTGGGCTCACCGAGCCTATGAAGCGCACTGGTCACTGCGCATTTTCTATATGCTTTTTGGTGCCATGGCCACGCAAAACAGCATTTTAGTCTGGGCGTCGGGTCACCGTACGCATCACCGCCATGTCGACGATGTCGACCACGACCCCTACTCATCCAAACGTGGATTCTGGTTCTCACATATCGGCTGGATGCTTCGCAAATATGAGTCGGGCAAAGAAGACTTCCGCAATGCGCCAGACTTGCTCAGCGACCCTATCGTGATGTTCCAGCACAAGCATTACCTCGCTGTGGTGATTGCCATGAACATTGGTCTGCCATCGCTGATCGGTCTCATGGTCGGTGATGTCTGGGGTGTACTACTGCTCGGCGGGCTATTTCGCTTAGTGTGGAGCCACCACACCACGTTCTTTATCAACTCACTCGCCCACATGTGGGGCAGCCGTCCATACACCGATGAAAATACCGCGCGTGATAACGGCTTTTTAGCACTGTTTACCTACGGTGAGGGCTATCACAACTATCACCACATCTTCCAATACGACTATCGTAATGGCATTCGTTGGTATCAGTTTGATCCAACCAAATGGATGATTTTGGCGCTATCTTGGATTGGTATTACGCGTAACCTGAAACGTTGCCCTGAGTTTGCTATCGAGAAAGCGAAGCTCACTATGCAGTTCAAGCACGCTGAAACTAAGCTATCTTTGATTGCTGCCGGTCATGCCCAACTAGAAGCTTGGCGCGCCAAATTGGCACAGGAGTCAGAGCACTTCAGCCAGGTGATGGCCGACTGGAGCCAACTAAAAGAAGCATGGTATGGCGAGAAAAAACGCCAATTATTGCAAAAATGGGAAGAGGCCAATTTCCATAACCGCTTCCAAGAAATCGAATATCGCTTAAAAATGCAGCGTAAACGCCTACGCATGCTGACTGCGCAGGTAACTGCCTAAAGCATGTTGGTTTTCGACAACTCCTACGTTACCTTGCCGACGTCGCTCTGGCGTCGGCAACGCCCCACCCCCATCCAAAACGCTAAACTGCTCACGCTAAATACAGCACTAGCCACGGAGCTAGAACTAAATAGTGCGTGGTGGCATTCGCCTGAGGCGCTCGCTGGCCTAGCCGGCGACGATGTATGGCCTGGTGCAGATCCTGTTGCGATGAAATACGCTGGCCATCAGTTTGGTGGCTGGAACCCTGATTTGGGCGATGGCCGCGGTGTGTTGCTTGGTGAAATACTCTCGCCGCAGGGACAGCGCTTAGACTTGCACTTAAAAGGTAGCGGCCCAACGCCATTCTCACGCCAAGGTGATGGCCGTGCCGTATTGCGCTCGAGCATCCGCGAATACCTGGCTGGGGAAGCCTTGCATGCGCTTGGTGTACCCTCGACTCGCGCCCTCGCTATCGTAAGCTCTACGCATCCCGTGCGCCGCGAGCGCATGGAAACCGCCGCCACACTATTACGAGTAACGCCCTGCCATATTCGCTTTGGCCATTTCGAATGGTTGTTTCACAGCAACCAACACAATGACCTGCGCGATCTCGCCGACTATTGCATCGAGCGCTATTACCCAGAAGCTAAAGCTCAGCCCAAGCCATATATGGGTTTGCTGGAAGGCATCATTAAGCGCACGGCAAGGCTTATGGCCGATTGGCAATGCCAAGGCTTTGCTCATGGGGTGATGAACACTGATAACTTCTCCATCGCCGGCGAAGCGCTAGACTTCGGCCCATATGGCTTCCTTGAGCAATATGACCCCTATTTAATTTGTAATCACTCTGATCATAACGGCCGCTATGCGTGGTATTTGCAGCCGTCGGTGGGTTTGTGGAACCTAAATGCTCTCGCGCAAGCCTTTACGGCCCTGCTTAGCATTCCTGAGATAGAACTCGCGTTAGCGCAGTACGAGCCGCAGTTAGTTAAACATTATGACCAGTGCATGAATGCCAAATTAGGCTTGGGCGCAGTTCAAGAAGGTGACCGTGACTTAGTGGCGGGATGGTTGGCGCTATTGCAGCGAGCGAAGCAGGATTATCCGCGGCGCTTTCGTTGGCTCAGTGAGCATGATGTGGCGAACTTAAGTGCTGACGATTGGGGCGCACAGGCCGCCGAGGTAGAGCAATGGCTCCAGCGCTATCAGCAACGCCTAGAAAGCCAAAATACTGCAGGCTTTAACGAGTCAGAGCGACAAGCGGCCATGCAAGCGGTAAACCCTTGCTATGTACTACGCAATTATTTGGCGCAGCAGGTCATTGAGGCAGCCGAGCAAGGTGATGCAAAACCGTTAGAACTACTAACTCAGGCGTTGCAGTCCCCCTTCACTCGCCGACCAGAGCTAGAGCACTTTGATGCCGCTGCGCCGGCATGGGCATCGTGCTTATCGATCAGTTGTTCGTCTTAAATGGCCATCAACATATCGCCAAAATAGCGACCAAAAGCTTTTAACTCAGCAGGCTTCAAGGCCGGTACCAGACGGCGAATAGCTGCTTGCGAACCTTTGCGAATAGTTGCCTCACCAACGGCAAACACGTTACGCGCGATAAAGCCAAGTTTCACTGCCTGCGCAGACTCTTGGTAAAACGCCTGAATGGCTAGCTCCGAAAAGCGTAACATCGCTTCAGTCATAGCAGCTTGATTAGTGCCTTCAGCGGCGGCATCAGCCCAAGCCTGCTTTAGCAAATCATAGTCCGCTTTTGCCAAGGCGAAGCTGATGAAGTCACGCAGCGTGCCTTTAACCATATGCTGAGTGCGACGAGCCGCGATATAGGTCGTTAACGGCTCTAACTCCGCATTAGACATTTTCGCCAACACTTGGCGCACCAAGGTGTGCGAGGCACCTTTAATCACACTAGCGACAGTTTCCAGTACTTTCGGCGCACTGCTAGATGGTGATGAGCCCTTCATCAGGTTCACCACCAATGCATCGACAATTTCATCGGCATAGCGCTGAGCGAGTGACACTACAGCGCCAGCTTGTGGCTGCGCAGGAATGCCATTGGCAAAGGCATTAAGCACCTCATTAAACTCTTCAGTAAGATTTTTTGAGGCTTGAAAAGCAAACAAAAACGTCATGATTTAGCCTTGCGTGAACATGCTGCCGTAGTGAGCCGAAACTGCTTGTAGCTCCGAATCATTCATCGAGACGAAGAGCTTCGAGGTTGCTGAGTTACTGCCCTTAATAATTGTCGAGCGGCCTATCGAGACCATTTTCTTTTTCACAAAGCCAACATCTAATGAATTAGTGAAGTCATCGTAAAAGGCCGCTGTAGCGGCATCAACAAAATCACTCATGGCAGCAGTTAAGTCTTCGCGGGCTCCGGTCATATTACCAGCAGCAATGCGCTCTAAAATCTCTTCAAAGCGCTTGCCTAAGGGCTGAGGCATGATAAATCCAAACTTTGTTACACCATCCACCACTTGTCGGCGACGGCCCAAGTAGCCGGCTAATTTGTCCTGCTCCGCATCACTGACTTTACCCATAATTTGTTTAATCAGCACATGCATGGTGCTTTTCAACAGATTGGCGAGCACGGCTAAAACGCCACCACCCTCGCCATTGGCCTTCAAAATATCAATAACATCTAGGGCTAATGCCTTCACCACACCGTCGGTAGTACCGATAGCTAAAGTAACGGCAGTCGCTGAGTTCGCATACTGACCTTTGGCATGATTAGTGAGCAAGTCATCAATCGTTTTTTGTAGCGAAGCATCTAGCGGAAATCCAAATACGTACTGGCTCATGATTATTCTCAACAGCTTTTAGAGGAAAGTGTGGCGTGTACCTGAGGTAATTTATACCCTATTGGCGCGCCATGCGCAGCGATTCTGTCAGGCTTTCAAAATTGGAGCGAAATGGATTGATGTCCAAGCCGCCGCGTCTCGTGTAGCGTGCATAAACGGTTAATTGCTCAAGCTTGGCATGCTTCAACAGATCTATAAAAATACGCTCTACGCATTGTTCATGAAAGTCTGAATGACGACGATAGGACACTAAGTAGGCAAGTAAGCTTTCAGGTATCAACGCTGGCCCTCGGGCATGAATCAGTACGCTGCCCCAGTCTGGTTGGTTGGTAACTGGACAATTGCTGCGCAGCAAATGGCTATGCCAAACTGCGTCTTCATATACATCCTCACGTATCTGAATCAGGCTTGGATCTGGCGTGTAGACATCGGTGCAGAGCGCTAGTTCATCTAGGCAGACACCCGGCAAGGCGGCCAAGCTGCCAGCCTTACCTACATCCAATAAGCTTAAGCAGACTTTCGCTCCGGCAACGAGGCTTAAGTCGGCCTCAACTTGTGCGACGAATGCCTCAGGGCTTGCAAAGCGCGTAAAATTTAAGCCATTGAAATACAGTTTCAACGATTTTGACTCAATAATATTGGTCGACTCGGCTGGAACGCGTATTTCACCAATGGCGACGCGAGGCTTGCCTTGACCATCGAGCCAAGACAACTCGTAATGTGTCCATAAATCCACGCCCTGAAAAGGCAGCACAGTGTGAGCATATAGCCCCAGACCATCGCGCGAAAATTGGCGTGGAATGGCCTGCAGTCGCTCGGCACATGGTGTGTCAGGATAATCTGTGACTTGGCCAAGCTGAGTGAGTGAATGTAAGTCCATGGTAATTACTCACGCATGCCCGTGCCGCGATTGAGCAAGTGCAACGCAAAAGCATAAGTCGCTGCCGTGATAAGCGTGATGGCCACTAATGAGCCCAAAATAGGCACATCACTTTGACCTAATACGCCGTAACGAAAGGCGTTCACGACATAAACAATGGGGTTTAGCATGGATACTTGCTGCCAAAATGGCGACAGCAAATCCATCGAATAAAATACCCCACCAAGATATGTCAGCGGCGTCAGCACGAAGGTTGGAACGATAGAAACATCATCAAAGCTTTTGGCATAAACCGCGTTAATAAAGCCACCGAGCGAAAACAACACTGCCGTAATAAACACGCTATAGATCATGACAAAGCCGTTGTGCAGGCTTAAATCAGTAAAGAACAGCGATAATAGGGTGACAATAGCGCCAACGATTAAGCCACGCGCTACGCCGCCTAAGACAAAGCCGACCAAAATAACTGCATGTGGTACTGGTGATACCAGTAGCTCTTCAATGCTGCGTTGGAATTTTGCACCATAAAAGCTAGAGACCACATTAGCGTAAGAGTTGGTGATAATCGCCATCATGATCAAACCCGGCACGATAAATTGCATATAGCTGACGCCTTGCATGCTGCCGATATTGCGTCCAACCAAATTGCCGAAAATGACAAAATACAGTGTCATGGTGATGGCTGGTGGCAATAAGGTTTGCACCCAGATTCGAGTAAAACGGCGAATTTCTTTTAAAACAATAGTTTGTAAGGCAATCCAGTTTTCTGGTGACAGCATTGCGCTCATGCTGCACTCCCGTGATCACTATCTAGGTTCTTCTCGACTAAGCGCACAAATAACTCCTCTAAGCGATTGCTTTTATTCCGCATGCTGCTAACTCGAAGGCCTTGCGAGCTGAGCGCGGCAAAGACCTGGTTAAGCGATTGACCTCGGCGAATATCGACCTCAATGGCTCGTTCTGAGGTCTTTCTCAGCTGATAGTCATCGAGTGTGGGCAAGGCTAGTACAGGTTCAACTATGTCTAGGACAAATGTCTCTTGTTGCAGCTTCGCCAGCAGAGAGCGCATGTCGGTGTTTTCAACAACCGTGCCTTTGTCCAAAATCGCGATATTGCGACACAACGACTCAGCCTCTTCAAGGTAGTGCGTAGTCAAAATAATCGTCGTGCCCTGCTCATTTAGGCGCGTTAAATATTCCCACATGGAACGCCGTAGTTCGATATCCACACCAGCGGTAGGCTCATCTAAAATCAATAGCTTAGGCTCATGAACTAAAGCCCTTGCAACCATTAAACGACGCTTCATGCCGCCCGATAAAGTGCGTGCTTGCTGATTTCGCTTTTCCCAAAGGCCGAGTTGGTCGAGATATTTTTCCGCTTGGTCATAGGACTTTTTGCGCGGCAAGCCGTAATAGCCCGCCTGAGTCGCCAAAATATCGATTACTCGCTCAAATTGACCGAAGTTAAACTCTTGCGGAACCACGCCTAGATAGCGTTTGGCGGCGTTTAGGTCAGAGTCAATGTCATGCCCAAACACCGAAACTTTGCCGCTAGATTTCTTCACTAGCGAGCTAATAATGCCGATGCAGGTCGATTTTCCGGCGCCATTGGGGCCAAGCATGGCAAAAAAATCGCCAGGAGCCACGCTTAGGTCAATTCCTTTCAGTGCATAAGCACCTGATTTATAAGTCTTTGTAACGGAGTTTAGCTGAAGCGCAGCGGTCATATTTCCCTCTCTCCTAATTCAATAAAAAAACTTCATCTATTTCTGTAACGCACTGAATGCTCGTGAGTCTAATTGGCAAGTTGTATAAAACAGCGCGAGAAAAACGATGAAATTTACACCGTCACAACGACACTTCTGCGGGCAGTACCCGCATGACTAATTCTAAAGTTGCCGTTATTGGCTCCGGTATTGCCGGCCTAAGCTCAGCATGGTTGCTTTCCAAAAAGCACACAGTCACCGTTTTT
>CAXIBK010000058.1:0-10894 GCA_964022225.1 uncultured Paraperlucidibaca sp. | reverse complement strand
ACGGACGTAGTGTTCTACCACCGTACCCTCGGCATCAACTGGTGCCAGCGCCGTCCGATACGTGGCATCTGTCCGGAGGCTGACGTATAATAAGTCCAAATACAAATACTAGGAAAGCCCATGACCGGATTCATTGCAGTGTTGCTTTACGTGGTGTGGATGCAGTTGCTCACGCTGGCTTACGCATTCCCTCGCGTGCCAATGGCGCTGTTCGGAGGTCGTAAGTTCTCAGACTGGGAACGCGCTGAGGTTAACCGCGACCCGGCCTTCATGGTTCGTGCCAAGGGCGCGCACCTGAACTGCGTGGAAAACTTTCCGCTTTTCGCTGGCGTCGTGGTGGTTGCCGCGCTCATGGGCAAGAGCCCCGTGGTAGATAGTCTCGCGATGTTTATCCTGCTTGCGCGCCTGGGGCAGAGCCTGTCACATCTCATCAGCACTGCCCCGGCGTTTGTGCTGCTACGTGCCACCTTTTTCCTTGCCCAGGTCGGCATGATTTTCTGGATTTGCTTTCAGCTCATCGCCTGATTTTTCCCCCAGAAGGGGGCGCCTGGTACAGGACATCCCGTGATAATGGGACAGAATCCGGCCGCCTAACAGTTTATTACTGAGTATGCGCATATTGCTAGGCACGGCATGCTTAATTTAATTGACCAACCATTTGAGTTAATTAGCATATTTTCTTACTCCTCCCCTTGCCTCTTCACAGAGAAGCACGCATGCGTACTTTTGTATCACACACTGCGCGCTAACATCTATCTGCAAAAATATATTCATAACCACTTCAATTACTTACCCATAGATAGCGCCAGAAACCGAACCAAATGAACATGTTTTCGAGCAGAGCGAGCAATCACGAACTATGCTTTTAATGAGTATATAGACCGCTACTACAAGGATGTAGGCATCATGAGCAACAGCCCATTTCTCAATGACATCAGTCGCTACATGCGAACGCGCGGCTACAGTTTACGCACTGAAAAAACCTATCTTCATTGGGTGCGCAGCTTCATTCGCTTTCATCAATACCAGCATCCAAAACATATGGATAGCGTCAGCGTAACGGCGTTTCTCGACCATCTGGCAAATGATCGCGGAGTCTCTATCAATACTCAAAAACTGGCCTTGAATGCACTGGCTTTTTTATACAACAAGTTCCTAGAAAAGCCTTTGGGCAATCTCGGCTTTCAGCCGGCTAGCAAACCCGCCAGGCTACCTACTGTCATGAGTGCGCAAGAAGTTGCCCAGGTTTTAGCAGTCTTGCATGGTCGAGATAAATTGATTTTTTCGCTACTTTTTGGCTCTGGGCTACGTATATCGGAATGCTTACAGTTACGCATTAAAGATTTTGATTTCGCTCATCATGCCTTAATCGTTCACAACGCTATGCCAACACCCATTTACAGGGATAATTTGTCGTCATCATCTGCATCCGTCGGTTGCGCGCAAATCGTTGGCAAAAGCGACGGCTATATCTGGCATGAATCATAAGCGCATTAATTGCCATACCTTTCGGCACAGCTTTGCCACGGAGTTACTTCGTGCTGGTCGTGATATTCGTACGGTGCAGGAGTTGCTAGGTCACTCAGATGTCAGCACGACGCAAATTTATACGCATGTAATTGGCCAACACTTTGCCGGTACGGCGAGCCCACTCGATTTTATGGGCCATAGCGCTTAAGACACGCTACCGCCCTCCCGTGGCGTGATGATGCCGTCACAGAATAGGCTCTGATTCAGGTGATCGCGGAAGGAGTGAGATAGGTACATGCTGTGCCAAGAGATGGTTAGCTGACGTGTTCTATCGCGCTCCCTGCGATTGTATTGGACATACTTTTAGCAGACATTACTTTAGCCTCGCAAGCTCTAAAACTTACTATGCTCATGTAGCAACACAAAGCTTAATTTTCTGACCAGCAACCGCTACGTCACCACATAGCCGTGTCATTATCGAGCCACAGCACCACTAGCTCAGGAATCGTGTATGGCCCACGGCATCATCAACTCCATTGCGTATGACACTAATGGCAAGCGTATCGATCGTGTTGAGCTTGAGCACTCCTGCGATTTTTTAGCTCAGCACCCACAAGCGTTTTTGTGGATAGGCTTGCATGAGCCCGATGCCGACGTGCTGTCGCTACTGCAAAGCCAGTTTGGCCTGCATGAGCTGGCTGTAGAGGATGCTCTTCGAGCGCATCAACGCCCCAAAATCGAGGCCTATGGCAATCAGCGTTTTGTCGTGGTGCACACGGCAGAGCGTGATGGCTCACGCATTGTGTTTGGTGAAACCCATCTGTTTATTGGCGAGCGCTTTTTAATTAGCGTCCGTCATGGGCCATCGCACTCATACGCCACCATGCGGCAGCGCGTCGAAGCCAGACCGCAGCAACTCGCGCACGGGCCAAGCTATCCGCTCTACGCAGTGCTCGACTTCATCGTCGATAATTACGTGCCCATCGTGGAAGACTTCAAGCAAACCTTGCATCAGCTCGAATCGGATATTTTCCAGGCAAATTATAAACGCGGCACTATCAAGCGCCTGTATGTGCTGAAGCGCGAGCTGATCACCCTGCGCCTCGCCTCTTCACCCATGCAAGATATCGCGCAGGAACTCAGCCATGCCACAGACGATCTCGTGCACCCGAGTATTCAGCCCTACTTTCGCGACATTGCCGATCATTGCACGCGCATCAATGAGGCCATCGATGCGCTCAACGAACTACTTAGCTCGGCTATTCAGGTGAATTTATCACTCGTCACAGTGAAGCAAAACGAAGTGGTGAAACGACTCGCCGGATGGGCAGCACTTTTAGCCCTACCCACGCTGGTGACCAGCATCTACGGCATGAACTTTAAGTTTATGCCGGAGCTAGACTTGCCGTACGCCTACCCTGCAGTGATTGCTCTCACGGCACTTGCGTGCTTAAAACTTCACTCCACCCTAAGGCGCGCAGGATGGATGTAGGCTCGGCTTAGATAAGCGCGTGCGGTGCGGTAATGATCCCGTTGTTATCGGCATAAACATATTCGCCAGGACGGAAGGTGATGCCACCAAAGGTCACTGGCACATCGACTTCACCGACGCCTTTGCGCACGCTTTTAAGCGGGATAGATGCCAGTGCCTGCACGCCCAGCTCTAACTCGGCAATGGCATCGACATCGCGAATGCAGCCATAAACAATAACACCAGCCCAGCCTTGATTTACAGCGCTCTCGGCAATCATGTCGCCAAGTAAGGCGCAGCGCAGTGAACCGCCACCATCAACTACCAACACGCGGCCATCACCAGGCGTTGCCAGCAGTTCTTTAACGCGCGAATTGTCTTCGAAACACTTCACCGTGACCATGGCGCCGCCGAAAGCTAATGAGCCGCCAAAGTTAGAAAACATTGGCTCGCAAACACGCACGACATCGGCGTGGTCATCACATAAATCGCAAGTTACAAAAGACATCGTTCGCTCCTGTTTAATTCAAGGCCATCAACTCTTTATAGTGTAAACGCTCAACGCCATACTTGGGCACCGGCCCCAAAGCCAACGTCGCGATGGCTTTCGCCACATGGTCGCCGTGAATGGGTCGATACGGCGACAATGGCCCCATCAGCAAAGGTGCTAAAGGCATTGATACAACTTGACCAATGCGCTCACCAAGGCGCTGTTCTGCGCGCTCTCCAAGCAAAAGCGACGGCTGCACGATGCTCAGTGCGGCAAAGTCCATCGCAGCTAATGCCACCTCCATCTCACCTTTGACTCGCGAATAAAACGACGCCGAACCAGTCCCGGCGCCAACTGCACTGACCACAATAAAATGCTGCACACCGATACGCTTGGCCAAACGAGCAAAGGCGATGACAGCATCATAATCCACCGCGCGAAACGCGGCTTGACTGCCTGCAACCTTGATGGTGGTACCAAGACAGCACACGGCTGTTTCGGCCTGCCAAGTGGTCATCCAGCCCTCAAGCGAATTGAAGTTGGCAATATGTTCTTGCACGCGCGACTTTGGCTTCAAAAATGACAATGGCCGCCGACCAACACTCATCAGTTTAGGCCGCGATGGCGCTTGCGCTAATAGGCGAATTAACTTTTCACCAATAAAACCACTGGCACCCGCTAACAAAATACCCGACATAGCACTATCCTTAAGGCATACACTGCGCGACTCTACCTTCAAGCGCCGCCGCCGTCTGCACTAGCCGAGGACTTCATGCCATCATTGCTCGCCATTTTTCGCCGACAGCGCCTTTGCGCTAGGCGTCGTGGCGCCCTCGCTTTGATGGCTTGCTGCCTGCTAGCAACGCCTGTTCAGGCCGAAAAACTCTATCGCTTCCAAGATGCCAACGGCAATATGTTACTCACCAACCAAGTTGCCGCTGGTGGAAAAAAGCCATTGCAGGCTGCTGATAAGCGTTATCAAAAACTGGTGAAAGTAACGTGGTATGCCGATACCAACGTGCATCGCTACGGCAATTGGGGAGCAGACGAAGCTGCAGTGCGGCCCAGCGCTAGCAAAAACAAACATGCGTTTGATGCCGTCATTGCCGCCGCTGCGGCTAAACATAATCTCGACTTTGGCCTTGTAAAGGCAGTGATACATACTGAGTCAGGCTTTAACCCAAATGCACGCTCAGGCCCAGGCGCACAAGGCTTGATGCAATTAATGCCTGCCACCGCTGATCAGTATCGTGTGGCCAATGTCTGGGATCCCGAACAAAACATTGAGGCCGGCAGTAAGCATTTGCGCTATTTGCTGAATCGTTATAAAGACGTGAAGATCGCTCTAGCTGCCTATAACGCGGGTCAAGGTAATGTTGATCGCTATGGAGGCATTCCGCCGTTTAGCGAGACCAAAGATTATGTGGCTCGTGTAATGAGTCGTTATCAGCGCTTGTATGCTCAGGTAGTGCCTCAAGTGGCGTCAGCACCCCAATAGTTGAGCCTTCCAATACTAAGGCATAGCGGCTTAAGCATGGCCCAGGGCCTGGCATTTTGCATTCGCCGGTAACTACATCGAAGCGCCAGCCATGCTTCACACAGCGCAAGCTTAAGTTTCTCTCGCCATCAGTGTGAATGATATTTGCCGACCTTAGCTCCGCTTGCCGATGCGGACACTGGTTGCGCACTAAATAGCGCTGGCCATTTTCCTGAATCAGAAGTAGCGGTACGCCGTCGACGGAGAACTCTCCGCGATAGCCGTCGTCTAAAAACATGAGTTTTTCTAGTGCAACATAAGTCATGGCTTAGGCTCACCCAACACTAATCAAATGGTAGATAGCAGAAAGGCGGGTTACCCCGCCTTTCATGCGCTAAATACCAGACACTACGACAAATTATTTGCCGTGATTTTCCGATAAGTAGAACCACGTTGCTAGTACTGAGTCTGGGTTCAAAGACACTGAATCAATGCCCTGCTCCATCAACCACTGTGCAAAGTCAGGATGGTCTGATGGACCTTGGCCACAAATACCGATGTATTTACCAGCATCATGACAAGCCTTAATTGCACGCGAAAGCAAGAACTTAACAGCAGGATCACGCTCATCGAACAGATGCGAGACGATACCGGAATCACGATCTAGGCCCAACGTTAGCTGTGTTAAATCGTTAGAGCCGATTGAGAAGCCATCGAAGTGCTGCAAGAACTCATCGGCCATGATCGCGTTGGTTGGTAGCTCACACATCATGATGATGCGCAGGCCATTGTCACCACGCTTGAGGCCTTTTTCTGCCAATAGTTCGATAACTTTTGCCGCACCTGTTGGTGTGCGAACAAATGGAATCATGATTTCAACGTTGGTTAAACCCATGACATCACGAACTTTTTTCAGAGCACGCACTTCAAGATCGAAGCAGTCACGGAAATTGTCGGAGATGTAGCGGCTGGCGCCACGGAAGCCGAGCATTGGATTTTCTTCTTCCGGCTCGTAGAGCTTACCGCCGATCAAATTGGCATATTCGTTGGTCTTAAAGTCCGACATACGCACGATGACTTTTTTCGGATAGAAGGCCGGCGCCAACGTCTCAATGCCCTCTGTCAGTTTTTCAACATAAAAGTCCACGGGTGAAGCATAGCCGGCACAGCGCTGATCAACAGCTTGCTTAATATCGCGCGGCAAAGTGTCGTAGTTCAACAATGCTTTCGGATGCACACCGATCATACGGTTAATGATGAACTCAAGACGCGCCAAGCCAATGCCTTCGTTAGGCAGCGTAGCAAAGTCGAATGCGCGATCAGGGTTGCCGATATTCATCATGATTTTGAATGGCAATTTCGGCATCGACTCAATCGAGTTCTTCTGAACTTCAAAGTCGAGCAGACCCTCGTAGATAAAGCCGGTATCGCCTTCAGCACATGATGCCGTTACCTCCATGCCATCTTTCAAGATGTCAGTGGCGTTGCCGCAACCAACAATGGCCGGTACACCTAGCTCGCGCGCAATAATAGCGGCGTGGCAAGTACGACCACCTCGGTTAGTAATGATGGCGCTGGCGCGCTTCATCACCGGCTCCCAATCAGGGTCGGTCATATCAGACACTAAGATGTCGCCGTTCTGCACTTTGTCCATTTCTTTGATTGAGCGCACAACACGAACAACACCAGAGCCAATGCGCTGGCCAATCGAGCGACCTTCGCACAGAACTTTGCCTTTTTGCTTGAGCAGATAGCGCTCCATAGTGCCGACGTTTTGGCGGCTTTTCACTGTTTCGGGACGCGCTTGCACGATATAGAGTTTGCCGTCGTCACCGTCTTTCGCCCACTCAATGTCCATTGGCGAGCCGTAGTGCTTTTCAATAATTAGCGCTTGGCGTGATAACTCTTCAATTTCAGCATCCGTTAGTGCAAAAACAGCACGCTCTGCTTTATCAACATCCACAATTTGCGTGGAATGGCCAGCCGCACCGCTATCGCCATAAATCATTTTTTGCGCTTTCGTGCCCAAGTTACGACGAAGTACAGCTGGGCGGCCTGCGTTTAATGTGCCTTTGTGCACATAGAATTCATCAGGGTTTACTGCACCCTGCACGACCATTTCACCCAAACCATAAGAGGCCGTGATAAACACGACATCACGGAAGCCTGATTCGGTATCTAGCGTAAACAAAACACCTGCGGTACCTATTTCCGAACGCACCATGCGTTGAATGCCGGCAGACAATGCAACCAGTTTGTGCTCAAAACCTTGGTGAACACGGTAAGCGATCGCGCGGTCATTAAATAAAGAAGCAAACACTTCTTTGATGGCAATCAGCACATTATCGAAGCCGCGAATATTGAGGAAGGTTTCTTGCTGACCAGCAAATGAAGCATCGGGTAAATCTTCTGCAGTTGCCGACGAACGAACAGCTACCGGCATTTGATCATTACCACCGGTTAGCTCGTCGAAGTGCTTACGAACCTCTGCCTCTAAAGCAGGGAGCAACGGTGTTTCAACAACCCATTGACGAATCTTCTTACCAGCAACAGCCAAAGCTACTACGTCATCAACATTAAGCGCGTCGAGCTCATCATTGATGCGTTTGTTCAGACCGCTTTGTTCTAGGAAGTCGCGATATGCTTGTGCGGTTGTTGCAAAGCCACCAGGAACAGAGACACCGGCATTGGCCAGATTACTGATCATTTCGCCTAAAGAGGCGTTTTTGCCGCCGACGGTGTCGACATCGTGTTTACCTAACTGCTGAAACGGAATGACAAGATTAGTCACAGTGATGCTCCCTGTTGGGGTGAGGATTCGCGTCGCGGTGGATCACACGCTGCGACAGAGTGAATTGATTCTACTCTATGCTTTTCGCCTTTGCTGTTTTCCTCGTCGGCTTTTCCGACCAAGGTCGCAGACTTTTATTCGCCCCAATACAGCTCTAGGCAATAGACTTAGGCAGTTGTTTTTAATTGCCTTTTTTCGTGGCAGACTAGAAATACGTTGGCGCTAAAAGAACGCCCACATCATTCATAAAGTAAATATCATTTATTTACTTTAACTATAAACGGGGAAAAACATGAAGCGCACCGTATTTTTCGTCTCCGACGGCACCGGCATTACCGCCGAAACCTTAGGTCACAGCCTGCTTGCTCAGTTTGAAAATATAGAATTTGAAGAAAGCACCCTGCCTTATATCGATACCGTTGAAAAAGCCGAGGCAGTAGCAAAGGAAATTAACCGCGTAGCCAATCAAGAAGGCACAGCAAATCGCCCAATTATTATCGACACCATTGTCGACAAAGACATTCGTGACGTTATCGCTCGTGCTGATGGCTTTATGATGGATGTGTTCGAAACATTCGTCGGCAAACTACAAACCGAACTTGCAACCCAAGCAGTCAATGCTATCGGCAAGTCGCATTCGATCATTGACGATAAGAGCTACAACATCCGTATTGATGCCGTGCACTTTGCGCTCGATAACGATGATGGCGCCCGTACTCGTCATTACGATAAAGCGGACCTTATCTTGGTTGGCGTATCACGCTCTGGCAAAACACCAACATCTTTATATATGGCTTTGCAGTTTGGGATTTTCGTTGGCAATTACCCGCTAACCGAAGATGACTTCGATGATTTACGCCTGCCTAGCTCTTTGCGCGAGCATAAGCATAAGATATTTGGCTTAACTATCGATCCAATTCGCTTATCTGCAATCCGTAATGAGCGACGCGCAAACTCGAGCTATGCGTCGTTGAGCCAGTGCCAGAAAGAGGTTCGTGCTGTGGAGGCGATGTTTAACCGTGAGGGTGTGCCGTTTATTCAGGCGACGCATTTGTCGATTGAGGAGATTTCTACTCGAATTATGGCTACGGTTGGGCTTAAGCGACGGTCTTTGTGAGCTGAGCGTTAGTCTTTAACTGACAGCGGTGCCATGCCTGAGCACTGGGTGAGCCACGCTGCGCTATGCTTCACCCAGTGCTCAGGCATGGCACCTTTGGGTGGGTTCTGGGCTGTGTCTCAAGGACCTACGCTACAGGTAATTCCGAATACGGGGTCGAGACCATGGGGTGGGTGAAGCATAGCGCAGCGTGGCTCACCCACCCCATGGTCTCGACCCCAAACCAAAACACCCCTAAACAGTCTTAGCAAGCTCCCGCTTACTAACCACCTCAGCCTCAAGCACCAATGCTCCATCCTTAACAGACACAGCCACTCGCCCACCTTTATCAGCAAGCTTGCCGAACAAAATCATCTCGGCCAGCGGTTTCTTCAGATGCTCTTGCAGCACGCGCGCCATCGGACGCGCGCCCATCAGGCGGTCATAGCCTTTCTCAGCCAGCCATGTGCGAGCATCCTCATCGACATCGAGCAACACATGTTTGTCGTCGAGCTGAGCCTGTAGCTCAACCAAGAACTTATCGACCACACTACTAATCACGGATGGATCTAGTGCAGCGAACGCAATAATGCCATCAAGACGGTTACGGAACTCGGGGGTAAAGGTTTTCTTTAGCGCTTCAGCACCATCACTGCTGTGGTCTTGATGTGTAAAGCCCATGCTAGAGCGGCTGATTTGCTCAGCGCCGGCATTAGTAGTCATGACCAACACCACATGGCGGAAGTCAGCTTTTCGGCCATTATTATCGGTCAGCGTGCCGTGATCCATAACTTGCAGCAGCAAGTTAAACACCTCTGGATGCGCCTTTTCAATTTCATCAAGCAGCAATACACAGTGCGGATGCTTGGTCACAGCCTCAGTAAGCAAACCACCTTGGTCGAAGCCAACATAGCCTGGCGGCGCGCCAATCAAGCGCGACACGGTGTGACGCTCCATATATTCGGACATATCGAAGCGAATCAACTCAATGCCCAGTGTTCGCGCTAATTGACGCGTAACTTCGGTTTTACCAACACCGGTTGGGCCAGAGAACAAGAAGCTACCAATTGGTTTTTCCGGCGACTTCAGGCCCGCGCGCGACAGTTTAATTGCGGCAGCTAGCGAATCAATGGCAGCGTCCTGACCAAATACCGTCATTTTCAAATCACGCTCAAGATTACGCAGCGCTTCTTTGTCATTGGACGTAATAGCCTTCGCTGGAATGCGCGCCACTTTTGCCACCATCTCTTCGATATCAGCAACTGTGATGACTTTTTTGCGCTTGCTCACCGGCTGCAAGCGCTGGAAAGCACCGGCTTCGTCAATCAAGTCTATGGCCTTATCGGGCAAGAAGCGCTCATTGATAAAACGGTCGGCAAGCGTGGCGGCTGAGAGCAGCGCCTTGTCGTGATAGCGCACGCCGTGATGCTCTTCAAAGCGCGACTTCAGGCCACGCAAAATGCGATAGGTTTCATCCACGCTAGGCTCTTCCACATCAATTTTATGGAAGCGACGCGATAGCGCACCATCCTTCTCAAATAGGTTGCGATATTCCTGATAAGTTGTTGATCCCATGCACTTTAGTGTGCCATTAGAGAGCGCTGGTTTAAGCAAGTTCGAAACATCGAGCACGCCGCCGCCAGCTGAGCCAGCACCAATAATGGTGTGGATTTCATCAATAAATAGAATGGCACTGGGCTTATCTACAAGCTCATTGATTAAGGCTTTAAAGCGCTTTTCGAAATCACCCCGATATTTCGTACCTGCCAGCAATGCGCCAATATCTAGTGAGAACACAACACCATCAGCAATAGCATCAGGAACTTTACCTTCGACAATCAACCACGCCAGACCTTCGGCGATAGCCGTTTTACCCACGCCCGGCTCACCCACCAAAATGGGATTATTTTTGCGACGACGGCATAGCACTTGAATCGCACGCTCAATCTCTGGCTCGCGACCAACTAAGGGATCTAAGCGGCCTTTTTTCGCCATCTCGTTCAAATTAACGGTGTAGTTCACCAATGCCGAGTCGGCAACGGCCTCAGAGCCAATCTCTGATTCAGCAGATTCATTGTCTTTTGCTTCGTCATCATTAT
>CAXIBK010000057.1:0-11098 GCA_964022225.1 uncultured Paraperlucidibaca sp. | reverse complement strand
ACCGCATCGGAATAGAACGGGTAGGTAGCGTGGTAACGGAAGAACACATTGAAATCGGGCAATGAGCGTTGATCACCTTTCTCAAACTCAAACTTGCCGGTCATGCTATTAGCAATAATGGGATAGTCGGCACCGACATAGATGGACTTGCTAATAAGCTTGGCTGCTGCCGGACGATTGGCGTTGTTGTTTGCATCTAGCCATTGGCCTGCGCGAATCAGCGCTTTCACTAGGCGAATATGCGTGTTCGGGTTCGCCTCGGCCCATTGCCGACTCACTCCGAAAACCTTCTCTGCGACATTGTTACGAATGGCCTGATCAGCGATCACCGGCACGCCAATGCCACGAAAGACTGCCTGCTGATTCCACGGCTCACCGACGCAATAACCATTGATCGTGCCAGCCTCTAGCGTCGAAGGCATTTGTGGCGGCGGAGTCACAGAAATCTGCACGTCTGCCTTCAAATTACCGGCGGTATTGCCGCGCTGCGGCGCATAGAATCCGGGATTAATACCACCGGCAGCCAACCAGTAACGTAGTTCATAGTTGTGGGTCGATACTGGGAACACCATGCCAAACTTCAATGGCTTGCCTTGCTTTAAGGCTTGATCCACTACCGGTTTCAACGTGCTAGCAGAGATCGGATGAACTGGCTTGCCGCCTTTCTTCGGCACCTGCTTCTTCATTTTCGCCCACAAGTCATTAGACATAGTGCAGGCGTTGCCGTTGAGGTCCATGGTGAATGCCGTGATGATCTCGGCCTTAGTGCCATAGCCCAAAGTGGCGCCCAATGGCTGCCCTGCCAACATATGGGCACCATCGAGCTCACCGGAAATCACACGATCTAGCAGTACTTTCCAGTTCGCCTGCGCTTCTAGGGTGACAAACAAACCTTCGTCTTCGAAATAGCCACGATCGTAAGCAACTGCTAACGGCGCCATATCAGTCAGCTTAATAAAGCCCAGCTTAAGTTCATCTTTTTCCGGATAGCCTACTTTGGCCTGCGCCATAACCGGCAGTGCGGCGGCTAAGCCGGCCACTACCAGCCAAGATTTCAATCTGCGATATGCCATCAATGCATCTCCTTGGACAAAAAAAACGCCCACTGCCTGACCCTGTACCGCTAGGGCTTTGCAGTGAGCGCCATTGCTCAACGTAAATTGTGTGCTGTGAAGACCCTCGTTGGTCTTACATATAAGAGTTGTTGCAACCGCCGTGCCAATCAGGCTGAAACGCTATTTTCAATCACTTAGGCAAATTTTGTAGGACAATATATGGATATTTACGCGTAGTGCTGCACCACGAATGCACTAGCTATGGGCTTCATGCACCATCATGGACTGAGCACGCTGGGGTAGCTGGCAGCATCAATAAAGGTATCGGGCAGAATGGCTAGACGGTCACGCACACTGGCCACAAAGGTCGACTGACCATGTTCACCTTCAAGCTTAGCATCGGCACAGGGAGCATCGGTTAAGTCGTGCAAAAACTCCCGATAACAGTCTGGCCGCCAGCAACTAGCAACTAGCTCAGATGGCAAGCGCTCGGGCAGTTGTTGCCAACAATGCATTTGTAGCAATAACCAACGCGCCTGCGACTGCCAAGGAAAGTTGGCATCGGCTCCACCAAATTGATGAAAGTGGCTCGCGGCCACCGGCTGCTGCGCCAAGCCTATTGGCAGCCGCTCCTGAAACGGCAAAGCTAAACAGTCTTGCGGCACAGCCACTGTGTGCTGCTCTGCAAGTATGTCCAAGGCCGCTTCAGGTGCTCGCGCAATCCGTTCGCCGGCGCGAAATAATGCACGCACTAGCGCAGCATGCTGCTGCGGATGCTGCCCTGCCCAGCGCACGCTAACGCCGAGCACTTTTTCTGGCGCGTTTTGCCAAATCTGATGTCCAGTGAGCAAGACTTGGCCAGCACCACTCATCAGCGCCCAGCTATTCCACGGTTCGCCCGAGCAAAAACCATCGATGTGGCCCAAGCGCAAATGGTCAGCCATCTGCGACGGCGGCAACACCACCACCTTAATGTCCTGATCAGGGTCAATACCCGCCGAGGCCAGCCAATAGCGCAGCAAATAGGCGTGGCTAGAAAAAGGAAAAACGACAGCCCAGACCAGTTGCTTTTGATGGCGCTGGCGACGCTGACGTATGCAGTCGGCTAGCGCATGAGCGCACGCTAGCGGCGAATCAGCGACAGCAACATCGCTGAGTTCGCTAAACAGCGCCTTTGATACCGTGATGGCATTGCCGTTGCGGCCAAGGCCGTAGGCAGTCATTAAAGGCACTTGCAGACCCGCCAGCCCTAGCGTTGTCGATAACACCATGGGAGCTAATAAAGGCGCTGCATCAATTTGTCCGACCGTTAAACGGTCGCGCAAAGTTGCCCAGGAGGTTTCGCACTGTAGCGCCACCTGCACACCTTCATCGGCAAAATAGCCCCAAGCTTCGGCTGCCAGTAGCGGCAGACTATCGGTCAACGGCATATAGCCGATACGCACCACTGCAGACTCAGACACCCTACTTCCCCTCTAATAGCTGCAAAACCGCCAGCACATTGGTCGCAACTTCACCGAGCCGCTGGCCACGATCCATGGCCAATTTGCGCAATGCTTTGTAGGCCTCTTCCTCGCTTAAACCTCGACTTTTCATCAGCATAAGTTTGGCCTGATCAATGCGTTTGCGATCGGCCAATTGGTGGCGTGTGGCCTCTAACTCCGAGCGCAACGCGTGATACTCACGAAAACGAGCGATAGCAACATCCACAATCGGCCGCACGCGATCGGCCTTCACTCCACCAGCGACATAGGCACTCACGCCAGCCTGCACCGCGCGCTCAATGGTGCTGCTGTCACCATCGGCAGTAAACATAACCACCGGACGCGGCGCATCGCGATGCAAGCTCGCCATGGTGTCCAAGGTGTCGCGGTCAGGCGAATCAATATCAATGATGATGACGTCGGGCTCATGGGAACGTACGGCAGCAATAAGCTCCGTTGTGCTAATCAATTTGGCGACCACGCGAAAGCCTTGATCGCTGAGCGCTTGCTCAAGCAAGGCCATACGCGGCGCTTGGTCATCAACCAACATGACACTGAGCGCGGGAGAAGGTGTGGTCACGGCGGCAAATACTCAAATAAATCGACAGTTAGTTGCTGCAAGGCATATGCCAAAAAATTAAGTTGGGCACGGTCATTGCATAAATTCAGTATGGATACTGACTTGACCCAACTGCCTCCTTGCTCCGTTTTGCTGCTTTGCGGCGGACGCGGCTTGCGCATGGGTGGGCGCGATAAAGGCCTACTGCCTTGGCATGGCCGCCCTTTAATAGCGTGGCTGGCCGATACAGCACATGAAATCAGCGATGATGTGCTGATTTCATGTAATCGCCACGAGGATGAGTACGCCCGTTATAGCCAGCACTGCCTGAGCGATGGCAATGATGATCTCTCTGGGCCGCTAGCAGGCATTCGCATCGGCCTAGCGCACTGCCGGCATACACAGCTACTGGTATTGCCTTGCGATGCACCAAAAATGACCACTGAAATTTTAAATGCACTACGAGTGCACAGCTCAACACACCAAAATCAAGCAGTCATGCTTCAACAGGCACAGCAATGGCAACCTCTCTTTAGCCTCTGGCCTAGCCACATAGGTCCCGCCCTAGATCAGGCATGGCTGGCTGGTGAGCGAAGCCCGTTGCGGTTTCTACTGGCGCAACAGGCACAAGCTTTGCAATACCCTGTAGACGATAGCCGCTTGGTCAATATCAATAATCCGGAGCAACTTCATGCCATCTGCCCCTAAATTCACCCACCTCGATGCACAAGGCCATGCGCAGATGGTGGATGTTAGCGACAAGGCTGTGACTGTGCGTGAAGCTCGGGCGGAGGCCATTGTGCGCATGCTGCCAGGTACGCTTGAGCGACTTATTGCCGGCGATATGCCGAAAGGCGATGTCTTTGCCGTCGCACGCATCGCTGGCATTTGCGCAGCAAAACGCACACACGATCTCATTCCGCTCTGCCACGCCCTCGCGCTCAGCGCCGTTGAAGTCGAACTAGCAGCCTGCGCAAATGATGCTGTGCGCATCCGCACCCGATGCAAACTCAACGGCCGTACCGGTGTGGAAATGGAGGCGTTGACCGCTGCTAGCGTGGCTGCGCTCACGCTCTATGATATGTGCAAGGCGATAGATCGCGGCATGTGCATAGAGCACATTCGCTTAATAGAAAAATCTGGCGGTGCCAGTGGTCACTTTTTAGCAGATGACACAGATGTAGCAGCTACTGTGAGGCCCACAATATGATCATCGAACTCTGCTTATTTGCTCGTTATCGGGAAGCCGTAGGCGTTGAGCGAGAACGCATCGAAGTCGATGTGACAAGCATTGCCGGTTTGCGCGATGCCATGCTCAATCGTGGCGACAATTGGGCTGTATTGGCCGACCCAAAGCTCTGCTGCGCGCGCAATCAAACGCTGTGTAGCCTTGAAAGCACTATCGCCGATGGCGATGAAGTCGCTTTTTTTCCGCAGATGACGGGGGGCTAAACATGGCCACATCGATCACAAAAGACGTCATCAGGCCAGGTCACCGGCTCGACGCCTTCCAGCCCAGCCATAGCGCTGGTGCAGTCGTCAGCTTTACCGGCCTGGTGCGCGATGCTAGCCATGGCCAAGCCGTCAGCTCACTGTATTTAGAGCACTACCCCGGCATGACCGAGCGCATGCTCGACGAGCTAGAGATCAGCGCCTGCGCACAATGGCCTCTGCACGCTGTCGACATCGTGCATCGCGTGGGTGACTTGGCTTGCGGTGAAGTCATCGTCTTTGTTGCCGTCGCCAGCGCGCATCGGCAAGCCGCCTTTGAAGCGGCAAGCTACCTTATGGATCAATTGAAAAGCCACGTGCCGCTGTGGAAGCGCGAAACCCAACAAGCCAACGCTCAGCGCGTTTGGCTAACCCCCACATAACAGCCTAACTAATTAAATTGGAAAAAATAATGCCATCGCCTATTGCCGCACACAGCACAGAAGCAAGCAGCGCGCCCGAGTCGCTACAAATCGCTGTGCTCACCATCAGCGATACACGCACACATGCCACCGATAGCTCAGGGCAAACGCTCGTGGACTTGCTCGAAGCCGATGGCCATCGCCTCGCCGCGCGCGCCATTGTGCACGATGATATCTGGCAAATTCGCGAGCGCCTCTGCAGCTGGATTAACGATCCCAGCATCCAAGTCGTGTTGATGACCGGTGGCACCGGCTTCACACCACGAGACATCACACCGCAGGCAGTGGCACCTCTGCTAGAGCGCGTCGTCGATGGCTTTGGCGAGCGCTTTCGCCAAGTCTCACTTGCCGATATAGGCAATAGCACCATGCAATCGCGGGCGCTCGCGGGCATCAGCAATGGCACCTTGATTTGCTGCTTACCGGGCTCGACCAATGCCTGCCGCACGGCATGGCAGGAATTGCTCAGTGGGCAGCTTGACAGCCGCACGCGCCCCTGTAATTTCGTGCCGCATTTGCGCGACACCCGCGCCGCCGTTTGCGAGACACGCGGATGACACGCTCTGTTTGCGATAGCCCCGGACTGCTCACCGTCGATGCCGTCATTGCGCAATTATTAGCGCAAGCGACGATGCCCACTGGCCGCATCCGATTACCGCTGAGCGCGGCTGCAGGTCGAGTTTTGGCTGAAGACATTATCGCGCCACACGATGTACCAGCGTGGGCCAATAGCGCCATGGATGGCTACGCCGTGGCCGCTGCCGACCTGCACGACACCATGACATCGCTACCTATCGACGGCCGCCTCGCCGCTGGCGATGGCAGTGGACCTGCACTAACACCCGGCCATGCACGCCGAATATTCACCGGCGCGCCACTGCCCGCTGGTGCTGACACCGTAGTAGCGCAAGAACAATGCCTACGCGAAGGCGATCGCGTCAGCATCCCTGCCACACCACTCGCCGCCAATGTCCGCGCCCAAGGCGAAGAGCTCGCTCGCGGCTGTCTCGTGCTCAGTGCCGGCACGCGCTTAAGTGCTAATGAAATCGCCTTACTCGCCAGTCTGGGGTTTGCCACAGTCAGCGTCTTTCAGCCCTTACGCATCGGCCTTTTATCCACGGGCAATGAGCTGCGCGAAGCTGGATCGACTCTGGCTGCCGGACAAATAGCCAATGCCAATGGCCCGGGCTTGGCCGCGCTTTTTCGCGGCTGGGGCTTCGATGTTATCAACAGCGGCATCGTGCCCGATCAACCCGCCGCACTACGCTCCGCCTTCCGTGCTTTAAGCAGCCAATGCGACGTGTTAATCAGCTCCGGCGGCGTCTCGGTTGGCGAGGAAGACCATCTGAAAGCGGTGGTCAGCGAACTGGGCGAACTTTCACTCTGGCGCGTCGCCATTCAGCCCGGAAAACCGCTGGCCTTTGGCCGCGTTGGCCAGCGCCCGTGGCTGGGGTTGCCGGGCAATCCCACATCGGCATTGATTACGGCGATGATTATTGCCAAGCCCTATTTGCGCCGACTGCAAGGCCAACAGCGTGTGCAAGAAGCCGCCTACGCACTGAGCGCTGAGTTTTCATGGCCGAAGGCAAAACCGCGGCGGCAATATCTTCGCGCTTCGCTCACCAACAGTGGCGGCGTGACGCTACATGCACAGCAAGGTTCAGCCATGCTCAGCACCGCCTGCGCCAGCGATGGCCTGGCGATGATTGAAGCTGGGCGCAGCGTCGTCGCTGGCGAGCCGGTGCCATTTCTACCGTATGCCAGCCTGCTGTCATGACTAGCGCTGCGCACGGCCTCACTAGCAGTAGCGCCGCTCCGCGTACCGGCCTTATCGATGGCCTAGGCCGGCAAATCAACTACCTGCGCCTGTCCGTCACCGATCGTTGTGATCTTCGCTGCCGCTATTGCATGGCTGATGACATGCAGTTCTTGCCGCGCGAACAGACACTCACGCGCGCTGAAATTCAGCGCCTCGCCAATCTGTTTGTCGCCGAGGGTGTGCGCAAAATTCGTCTCACCGGTGGCGAGCCTCTGACTCGCCCCGACATCATTGGCATTTGCGAAGACCTAGCCGCGCTACCCGGCCTCGACGAGCTAGTACTCAGCACCAATGGCCGCCAGCTCACCAATCATGCTGCCGCACTCAAACAGGCTGGCGTCAGTCGCCTCAACATCAGCCTAGATAGCCTGCGGGCTGACCGCTTCCGCTACATCACGCGCCATGGCGTACTCGCCGATGTGATTGCTGGCATAGACGCCGCTGTCGCACAGGGCTTTAAACGTATACGCCTTAACAGCGTGATATTGCGCGGCAGTAATGACGATGAAATTCTCGATTTAGTCGCCTTTGCATTAGCACGTGAGATAGATATTTGTTTCATCGAAGAAATGCCCTTGGGCGATGTTGGGCGCAATCGCGCTGCATCCTTTATCAGCAGTGCCGACATTGCCGAGCGCCTAGCTGAGCACTACACATTAACGCCGCTAATCAACACCGATGCTCACGCTGGACCAGCGCGCTATATGCAAGCGCAAGGCTATCCAAAAAGTCGCATTGGTTTTATTTCGCCACACTCCAACACCTTTTGCGCTAGCTGTAATCGCCTACGCCTGACCGCCGAAGGCAGGCTTTTGCTGTGCTTAGGGCAGGAGCAATCCTTGTCTTTGCGTGACCTCATTCGCCAATACCCCACGGATGATCATGAAGTGCGGCATGCCTTACACCACGCATTGACTCATAAGCCCGCGAGTCATGACTTCCAGCACGATGGCGTGCAGTTGGTGCGCTTTATGAACGCAAGTGGTGGCTAAGATGAAGTCACGCCTCGCCTTCCTGTGCATCAGCGTGTTGCTCTGGACACAGCCCGCACTCACGCGAGCCGACACCATTACCGTGGCGGTGGCGGCCAACTTTGCGCCAACCTTGCGCCTGCTCGCCGAACGCTTTCAGCACGAGCAAGCGCATCAAGTACGCATAGTCACAGGCTCCTCAGGACTGCTCGCCGCGCAAATTCTCCATGGCGCGCCTTACGATTTATTTTATTCCGCCGATACGAGCAAGCCGCAAGCGCTTATCGATGCTGGCCTTGCGCCAGCGCAAAATCGCTACACCTATGCCTTTGGCCGCTTGGTGCTGTGGTCAGCGCAAGCAAAACTCGTCGATGCTCAAGGCCGGGTTCTACACACAGACTTTCAGCGCTTAGCTCTGGCCAATCCAAAGCTCGCACCTTATGGACTAGCGGCGCTCGACGTACTCACCGCACTCAAGCTCAGCGATGCCACGCGCACGCGCTGGGTCATGGGCGAAAACATCGCGCAGACCTATCAGTTTGTCGCCACCGGCAATGCCGATTTGGGCTTCATTGCGCTCGCGCAATGGCAGGCTGAGCCAAACACGGGCAGCCATTGGCTGGTGCCCAGCACCTTGCATCGAGCCATCAGGCAAGATGCGCTACTGCTACACGACACGCCCGCCAATCGTGCTTTTTGGCAATTCATGCGCAGCGCATCGGCGCAAGAGCAGATTCGCCGTGCCGGCTACGATACGCCCGAGATCAAGCCATGAGCTTCTCGGCCGATGACCTCGTCGCCCTGTGGCTCACGGTGAAGCTCGCCACCACCGTCACCATTGTGCTGCTAGTTATTTGCACGCCTTTGGCTTGGTGGTTAGCGACTACGGCCTCGCGCTGGCGTGGGCCCATCAGCGCCATAGTCGCACTGCCTTTGGTGCTACCACCGACCGTTCTCGGCTTTTATTTTTTACTGGGCATGGGCCCGCACGGTGCCATTGGCCAACTCACGCACGCGCTGGGCTTAGGTTATTTGCCGTTTCATTTTTCCGGCCTTGTGCTGGCCTCGGTATGCTACTCGCTGCCTTTTGTCGTGCAGCCCATCCAAAGTGCCATGGAGGCAATACCGCAAAGTCAGCTCGACGCCGCAGCCACCTTAGGTGCCGGCCCGGTTGATCGTTTTTTTAGCGTGGTCTTGCCGCTAGCTAAACCCGGATTCATCAGCGCCGCCCTGCTTGGCTTTGCTCATACCGTGGGCGAATTTGGCGTGGTGTTAATGATAGGCGGCAACATTCCCAGTGAGACGCGCGTGGTCTCAGTGGCACTTTATGATCATGTGGAAGCGATGAATTATGGCAGCGCGCACGGACTTGCTGCAGTACTGTTGAGCTTCTCATTCATCACCCTACTCATGCTCTATAGCCGCCCTTCGCGTGCGCTTATGCTAATGAGAGCGAAACCATGAGCCAGCTCAGCATGCGCATCGATCTTCATCGTGCGCCACACGCGTTTCATTTGCAGATAAACACTCAACTGCCGCTCGATGGTGTCACGGCCATTTATGGTCCCTCAGGCGCTGGAAAAACCACACTGCTGCGCTGCATTGCCGGCCTGCAGTGCTTCACCAATGGCAGCATTCACTATGATCAAACGCTGTGGCAAGACGCTCGTGTGCATATCCCCGTGCATAAGCGAGGCCTCGCTTACGTCTGCCAGCATGGCGATTTATTTGAACACTTAAGCGTGCAAGGTAACCTCAAATACGCTCAGCATCGTGCCCGCAAGCGTCAAGAACGAGTGCCCATCAATGACCTCATCGACCTATTGGCTTTAGCGCCATTGCTACCAAAGCATCCCAGGCAACTCTCGGGTGGTGAACGTCAACGCGTCGCTCTCGCCCGCGCCCTGCTCAGCCAACCAGCCTTGCTTTTGCTGGATGAGCCCCTAGCTAGCGTCGATCAGCACCAACGTGCCGCCGTATTGCCTTATATTCAGCAACTCTGCGCCGCGAAACACATGCCCATGCTCTACGTCAGTCACGACCTCGCCGAGGTCGCGGCGCTAGCGCACCATATCGTGCATATCGTCGATGGCAAACTACTGCAACAAGGTCCAGCACCTCAGCTTTTACCCATGCTGCGCGCAAACTACGATGCGATAGCAGCTGAGCTACTCGCGTTAAAATACGAAAATGCTCGGTTAAAAGCCCGCCTTGAAGCGCACTAAATAAAAAACCCCGAAAGCTATAACCTATTGAAAAGAAATAACTTTCAGGGTCTTTATATAGACTGGCGGTGAGAGAGGGATTCGAACCCTCGATAGGCTATTAACCTATACACGCTTTCCAGGCGTGCTCCTTAAACCACTCGGACACCTCACCGAAGCGAATAGGCTGTGCTATTGCGGGCGGCAATGCTAGCGGATGACTGCGGTGATGGCAAAGTGTTTTTCTCAAAGCTAGCGGTGGTAGACTCGCGCGACCAAGTAGTATGTCAACCGTTGCATCGCGTGTTGGCACTGAGGAAGCATATGTCTGCAGCACCATCCGATACACTCAAATCCAGTCAGTTAGCTTTAACCATCGGCGCTCTTGGCGTGGTGTTTGGTGATATCGGCACGAGTCCGCTGTATGCCATCAAGCAATGCTTCAGTGTTGTGCCCGGACTTGATATTACCCATAACAACGTCATCGGCATTTTATCCATGGTGTTTTGGTCGCTCACGCTCGTGGTATCGATTCAGTACATCACGCTCCTCATGCGCGCCAACAACAATGGTGAAGGCGGCATTATGTCGCTGATGGCGTTGGTGCTGCGTGGCCGCTATAAGAGACCATGGGCTAGACCGCTAATGATTGTTTTAGGCTTATTTGGTGCCGCACTCTTTTTAGGCGACGGCATGATTACTCCAGCCATTTCCGTACTCTCAGCTGCAGAAGGTCTGAAGGTCGTTTCGCCCGACTTTGAACCCTTTATTATTCCCATCACGCTCGCCGTCATCACCGTACTATTTGCTCTGCAACGCCATGGCACTGGCTCCATGGGCGCTTTCTTTGGCCCGGTGATGCTGCTTTGGTTCGGCACACTAGCCTTTCTCGGCGCGATAAATATCAGCCATGCGCCGGAAGTACTTACCCTCATTAACCCGTATTGGGCAGTCATGTTTATTGAGGAGCATGCCGGCGTATCAATGGTTATTTTTGGTGCCGTGGTGCTAACGATTACCGGTGGCGAAGCGATTTATGCCGATATGGGCCACTTTGGCCATCGCCCCATACGCCGTGCTTGGGTTTATATGG
>CAXIBK010000056.1:0-11140 GCA_964022225.1 uncultured Paraperlucidibaca sp. | reverse complement strand
CATGAAGTGGCTGGCCCATTAAGCCCAGCGTGTATTGTTTTTGATGGATTGGCTGAGCTGTTTGCAGTCATTCCAGATGTTCCGGCTTTTCCAGGCGTGCCTGGCGATGGTGGCGACCCATCTGCTCCCTCATTGGCAGCGCCAGCAGAGTTAACGCTATTGCCGGAAATCTTAAAGGCTCAAGCGACAGGCTGTGACTTTATTGATCCCGCCGCTTGCTTGTTGCCATTTCCTAACAACCATTTCACCAAGGCAGTGGCGAGCAACGACACCGGCATTCAGGTCAATATCAACCCACTAGCGCCGCCGCGCAATATTGCTGGCCGTCCTGTTGATGTCAGTGATCAGAATCGAGCTGATGGCTTCTCGCCAGGCCAAGCAATTCTATTGCGCGTGCCAGGCTTGGACTTGGATCAAACTGCGCTTGTACGGCCAGTACCTCGCCTTGGTAAGCCTGGTGCAGGACAGGCTTCTGGTGTTGCAGCACAGGCGATGTCAAATAGCCTGCGTGCTAACTCCGCAATCATTATTTGGGATGCGACGGCTAAAAAACGCCATCTCGTTTGGGCGGAAATTGATAATAATCGTACGCGCTATACGCCTTGTGATTTGCCTGGGCCTGTGCAGACTGTGGCTGAATTGGCAGACTCTGCCGAGTTGGCATCTGCAATTCAAACTTTCCGAGATGGCTGTAATGGTGCGGCTAAACCACTGGTGTCACTAGTGGATGGTGTTGATCCAACAAGTGATCCAGGGCCAGCATTAATGATTCGCCCAGGCATTAACTTTGAGGAAGGGCACCGTTACATCGTTGCATTGCGTGATTTAAGAGACGCGAATGGCGATGTCATTGCTTCAACAGCAGGCTTCTCACTCTGCCGAGACACTAACGATAGCCCGCTTCGCGCTATTCCTGTTGTGGGTAAGCGTTGCGGTGAGCTTGACGCTATTTTTGCTGAGCTAGAGATTGAGGCCGGCATTGAGCGTAAAGCACTCTATAGCGCGTGGGATTTCACTGTGGCCAGCGAGCGTAGCTTGACTGGGCGTTTGCTAGCAATTCGAGATGCCACACTTAAAGGTAAGCTACCTAAGTTTGCTATCGATAGCGTGCAAGACAATGCCTTTAATACCGATAAAGACGATTGCACCACGGCCGGCAACACGGATAACTGCATTGCCCGTGTGATTAAAGGCAAAATAACCGTGCCTAACTTTATTGATAAGGCGCAGCTTCCAGTCGATCGATTAAGTGCTTTACCGAACCTGCCTTTAGGCCCGCTCAGCACAAGTGACTTAGGTCCTGGCACGCTTGATCGGCAAATTGGTGGGCGCTTCTATTACGGTATAGAAAACCCCTTCCCTGGCCCATATGACGTGCCAAAGCCATTCCCGCTTCAGCCGACTGTGGATGTGCCATTTACCTGCCATATTCCGCGTGCAGCGTTTAGTGGCAGCGCGACTGCCGCTGACAATGCCAGCTACGATGTGCGGCCTTCACGAGTATCGCTCTATGGCCATGGCTTGTTTGGCAGTCAAAGCGAAGTTGGACAAGGTCAGCTGAGGCGCTTCAGCAATGAGTATAACTACACGTTCTGCGCGCTTGATTGGGTTGGCATGTCCGGTGTTGGGGATGTCATCAATGCCCTCACGCTGCTGCTAGATATGTCGAGCTTCCCGACTTTGTCTGACCGTGTACAGCAGGGCATTTTGCAGTTTGTCGCCATGGGGCGCTTGCTGAAAGACCCTAATGGCCTGATTGCAGACGCTGCATTCCAAGCTCCTGACGGTCGGCCATTAATCGACAACCGCGATATTTTCTACGATGGAAATAGCCAAGGCGGTATCGATGGCGGTGTTGTGGTGGCGGTGTCGCCAGACATACATCGCGGTGCGCTCGGCGTGCCAGGAATGAACTACAGCACGCTCTTGCAGCGCAGTGTCGACTTCGACGGCTATGCACGGGTGTATTATCCATCCTATCCAAACACCATTGATCAGCAGCTGACTTTAGGGCTGGTACAGATGCTGTGGGATCGTGCTGAAAATAATGGCTACGCCCAGCATTTAGGTGATGGCGTGAGCACCGTCATGCTCGATGGTCAGCCCATTACTTTGGGCGAGCCTAACCACACCTTGCCTGACCTAGATGGTCAACCATTGCCAGCTAAAAATGTATTGCTACACCCAGCATTTGGCGATCATCAGGTCAGCATGACTACTGCGGAAGTCATGGCGCGGACAATCGGTGCCGACAATGTTGACGTGTATTATCAACGTACCGCTAAATGCGCCGCGGGCGATGTCAGCTTTTGTGTCGTCGATCGCAATGCATTCCTAGCTGATCGTTACCCCGATACTGAGCCATACTTTGGCCTGCCATTAAGCATGCCGTCAAAGGCTGGCTATGGCGATGGCAAAGGCTCAGCCATGATTGTCTATGATGGTGGCAAAACGCCAACGCCTCCTGCTGACAATACGCCGCCGTTTGCTGGCGAGGATCCGCATGAGTATCCGCGAAATAGCATTAGTGCACGCTGCCAAAAAGCACGTTTTATGCGTACAGATGGACGCATCATCTACACCGATCTGCTGGGCATTCCAGCTAACTGCCCGATGACAGATGGCCAAGAACAGCCATTTACTGGTGATGCAGCTGTGCTTGTTCCGGGCTCAGGTGGCGGCGAGCCTCCTGTAGATGCCAGTGATTATGAGCCTGACTACGGCACCGGCATTATCGGCGCTATTGCTAAGTTCACCGCCTCTCTTAATAACGCGCTAATGGCTTTATTGAGTGGCGACCCAGCAGCTGCAGGTGAACAATTTATTGCCGCTATGACGGGCTTAGGAGAGAGCTTTGCCAGCGTGTTTATTGGCGATGATAGTTTGATCGCCGCTGGAAGTAATGCTGCCGGTGCTGGTAGCGACCCAGTTGCTATTTTTGAGCGCTTTATGGATGGAGTTGGCCGCTTTATTGGTTTGCAGGATGACCCCATCACAGCGCTGACCAGCATCAAGCCAGCTCGCCATACAGAAGCGGTGGTAATGACGGGTGCTCAATTGCTCGGTTGGTCCACATTACCTGCTGTTGGGCAGGGCTATCCTTACCCATCAGGAGCAAATATTACTGGGCAATCCGCAGAGACAGAGGCGCTGTCGGCACTCAATGTTCTGCGCGATCCATTGCGCATTGGTGAGGTCCGAGACGAGCATAACGGAGTGTTTATTTATCCCATAATTCCAGAGGCGCAAATCCCTGTCTTAGTGCCAGTTGAGGAGATTGCTGCCTATAAATGGAATGGTTCAGATTTCGAAGAAATACCAGTGCAAGTCGATGAGAAATTTACCTTCTTCTTGGCTAACTCGGGATCTTCATTTTCTGTTTACTCAGGCACCGATCCTGAGCTTACCTATGCTTGGGATATTGAGCGCTGGAATCCCGTGGATGATCGTGAAGAGAAAAACAACACGACAAAAACTAATCCAAATGTCTGCAATGCAGTATACGAGGACCCGAAAAAGGACCCGGTTCCTGGCTTAGATATGGATGATGAAGTGGTCTTTATGGCCAGCGATGCCGGAAAAATGGCTCCTCCAGGCGCATTGCCATCGGGTGTGAAGAAGACACAAATGATTCGGCTGATGGATGTTGCTGATCCTATTGCTGAGCGTGTGGTCTATCTCGTGCAAAAAGAAGGTGGGTCTTCGTTCAAGGGCCAGCATTACGTTAAGTTCAAGCGCAATGCAGATGCTGATCAGTGGATAGACCGAAACTTTTTTGCAAAGGATGACCCTGAGATTTTGGGCGTTAGCAATACGAACTATGGCCAAAACTTGAAAGGTAAGGTGTGCCCAGATGGTACTCCCGCCAGCGCAAGAGAGTCCGATGACCGTTTTGCGCGTGACGGTTTAGTGGTTTCCACCGACACATATCGTTGGGAAGCAACAGGCCGTTGGATGGTGCGTGATATCCGTATCAAGGCGCCAGGTACACAAAAGCCAGACTGGGCGGCGATAAAAGATTCACGGCCTGATCTTATCGATCGTTGGAAGGGGCGCGCATTTCAGCAGTCGCCCGATTCCACCATTTCTCTGGTTGGCTTCGAAGATGAGCAAGTGAATTGGGAGGCGAACTCGGTAGTTTTGGGTGAGCGTTGCGGGCCCGTGCGCTGTATGCGTGAAGTTTGGGGTGCTGACTCAGGCACTAACGTAACTAAAACTGAAGTGTTTTATCGTGATGCCATTAGCTATCGTTACTTAATTCGTGTGCATCCGATTCCTCCCGATGGCCTCTACACCAGCTGGGATTACAATCGCAGTGCGATGATTCCAACAGCAGAGGAGCGAGCTGCTGGCGTGAAGGGCGGTCGTTACTACACGGTGCTGCGTCCGCAAGGTGTGCCGGTCGATGGCATAAACGATGATATTGGTCAGATTGATGCTATCGCGCCGATACCATTTGTTAATCAATGCATCACGGTTGATGGGCCTAAGCCGCCCAATGCTAATGGCCGCTGCCCGCTATTTTTGGATGTTGCCGACGCCACATTCAACCTGCCGCTAGCCTTTAGTAATTGGGAGCAGATATCAGGCAAAGGTGATAGCGGCTCAATGGTTTATACCTTCCAGCTGACAGGGCTAACCTCATTAGCTAACCCGTTGGTAGTGCCATTCTACCGTGATGATGCTTGCCTTGATGATGGTACCGGTGATGATCCTGTCGCACGTCCATTTCCCGGCGAGGACTCATCAGACCCACGAGTTGTGAATGCCTACAAAGATCTAAATGGCGATGGCGTGGTGACATGTGATGAGCGTCAAGGAGCTTATGGTGCTAATGGCATTCATTACTTCGTTACTCATGACACCGATAATGCCTTCTTGCCGCTGTCTACCACTGAGGTTGACGGCACTCAATGGCAGATAATGGTGCCGACTGAGCAACCGAAGAATGTCGGCGATGCCTATGCCAATACCATACGGATTCCATTGATTCCGCTTGTTGTTCCTATCCCTAGCTTGCCTTCATTGCCGGGCAGGTAAAGGGTGTAGGTAAGCAGAAGGCCCGCATCTGCGGGCTTTTTGTTGCTCGGAAATTAGCTGGCCTCAACAACTTTGACAGGCCAGAGTAAAGTCATTGGCCGCTGCTTTAATTGCTGCAAAATCTCCTTTAGCAGAGGCCACCAAAGGCGAAACTGCACGCCGCGAGACTTCAGCGCCAACATCAACGCCAAGCTGAAGCTTACGCCCAAGTTCACTAGGCCGATGATGGCAATGCCGACACTGCTAACGACTATTACTTGCCAACTCAAGGCGAAATCGAAAGCCACCAAGGCGTAAGCGAAGTTGGCGGTAGAGAAGGCGATATGGCGAATATCCAAGGGTAGCCCGAATAAAAAGCCTATAGTGCCCATGCTGCCGAGCATGATGCCGAAGTAGAAGTTGCCGGCTAAAGCCCCTAGATTATGGTGCAAATATTTTGCGATACGTTCGCGGCGCTGTTGCGACATCCAGCGTAACGCACGGTGTGCCGTAATGCGCTCAGGAATGCGAGAGTAGACCGCTTTATTGTCGTAATAGCCGGAAATAATCCCCGACAAGAATAGGAAAAATCCGGCAATCGCTGCGTGAAAAATAGCGAGGCTATCAATCGGGCTAAGGTCATGCAGCAAGTGATCAGCTTTGGCTGGGCTGATGGGGAAGTGACCGAACCATTGCCACATCATGCCTATGGCAAGCGCAATTGGAAAAGCGACGCCTATGTTGCCAATAATGGCAATGAACTGACTACGAAACACATCTATGCAGAGCTTCGCGAGGTCACCGAGATGTTTCTCTGGGCGGTGTGTACTGATTTGTTCAACACTTGAAGCCAGATGCGAAGCAGTCATTGCTGGCTGTTTGGTGGCAATAGTGCCGTGCAGCACGTGAATGAGCATGAAACCAAACGAGTAGTTAATACTATAAATAAATGCTTGCCCAAGTGGCGCTAGAGCAAGACGAGTAGAGAAAATCTTCAGCAGCGCCATAAACGCAACAATCACACCGGCACGACCGGCTGAGCGCCACATATCAAAAAAGCCCTCACGCGTAGAGGTAACGTAGTGGTCGCCAGTTTCGCTGGCATGCTCAGTAACGTTGCGCGCGAGTAGTTCGGTATTGCGCGAGAGTAGCGCTCGTAGGCTGTGGCTGTCGGCCTCGCTGCGGCTCATTTGTTTGACAAACTTTGCCAAGAGCAAGGGGTGCGATGTGGTGTCGCCAGCAGTGAACTCTAGCAGCAACTCCATGCGTGCCAAGGCTTGCTGCATGCGCACCATGAGGTAAGTCAGGCTAATGCTGACGCCATTTTGCGCTGATAAGCGCTTAACTTTACGAATGAGCTCATGGCATTGATCCATCAATACCTGCATTTGGCGATGGTCGATGCCATCTTCGCGGAGCTCTTGTAATAGTTCGCGCTGATGGCGTACAAAACGCTCGGTTTCGTTGCTAAGCGCCATAAACGGCGACTCAAATGACTCCACCGCTGGGTATTTACGAACAAGCTCGGGCTCAAGGCCCAATGCGCAAACTCGGTGTGCGAGCACGCGTAAAGCATCAAGTTGCTCAAGATGAGTATGGCGCAGCACGGCTTTAGGATGTGACCCAGAAAGCAGTATCTCGAATACCTGAGCCCACAGCTCATCCGGTACTGCTTCAATCCAGTCAGCATCTCGTCCGCGACGTATCAGGCGCGCGAAGGCCTCGTCGAGATATTTGTCATCGCTAACGGGCGGCAAAATATGCTCGCCAATACGACGCCAAAAGCCCGCCGATAAGCCTTCGCTACTCAAAATACCGGTATCGGTATACAGGTTAATCTGGCGGCGGCCAGCCAAGAGTGTGTCGATATATCGCTGCAGTCCGGCGCGTAGTTCGGGCCTTCGGCCAAGTAGCTCTAATAGGGTGCCAAAAGATTTATTGATGTCATCAAGATTGTCTGGATTGCTTGGGCGCAGTTGTTTGAGCAGTCGCCCTAATGGACGAAAGGCGTCTACTTCTGGGTTGCGGGTTATATCTTCTAAAATCTCTGTCAACATCTGATGGCGCTCATGGGGCCATCAGTTGGCTAACAGCCCATATTGGTAAGATTGGTTTTCATGCCTTGGAAGAGGGTGATGATGGCCTTCTTAAAGGGATGGGCTTAACCAGTGGGTGACTACGGCGAAAACGAATTGGTGCAAGCAGTGAGCGCAGTGCAATGCGATTTTTATAAGCCACTAAGAGTAAGATAAAACCCAGTATTAGCCCGAATCCAATAAAGGCGCTCAAATAGAGCAGGAAAAAATCGTAGCTCATAATAGAGATCCTGTCGTGGGGTCGATGCGAGCGTTTAGTGCCTGGGCCAAGTGTTCTGAGTAGTCAGTGTAGCCAACATACTCAGCGTTGTAGCGGATTTTTTCTAGGGTTTGGCCAATCTCATTTGCTAAAACTATGATTTCATAGAAGGCAAATAAGGAGCCGACCTCCATTTTAAATAGCTTGCTCATCAGTGTGTCGACATCTGATGCTGGGCACGCAAATAAAAATAGATATAAATATTGGTTGTCGTTCGTGATAAAGATGCCAGGGCGATCAGGCCTAAAGGCGTCGAGTGCAGTCAAATGCGGGCGGTCGGAGCGCAAGGTGAGCCGCACGATTACGCTATCAATATTGGTGTTGGCGCTAACACGCATAAACTCTTCGGCGGTGATGGCGAAGTCGATGGGAGTTTGATAGCCAACACTTTCAGTGGGCTGGGCGCTGGCAAAGAATTGGTCAAAGTCGGGCTCGATGGGGCGCCAGAACCATTGACCTTTTAGTGATGAAATTACGCGAAAGCATTCGGACACTTCGAGATCGCGGCGCAGCAGACGTGTTGCGCCCATATAATAAAGTTGCATTTCTTGCTGATAGTTTAGCGTGTCATCGACTTCGTGAATGACGATTTTCAAGCGCCGGCCACAGGCAATACGTAACTTATGAACTTGCCGCGCGAGCACCTCAAACGCCTGCATTTCATAGTGATCAAGGATCACCGTGGCAGCGATGGCAGTTTTGGTGACCTCATCAATAAGCTCGGCGGTATCATCAAAAATTTCCCAGTTAACGGGGGTGCTTTGACCAAAACGCGCAGGATTCCAACAGCTGAGTACTCGGTGCGAATCTTCGGCGCCGCGCAGGTTGTTTTCGGGCTGCTGGTGCAGACCAAGTGTAAATAGTCGGTGGTCTTGGCGAGAGCCCATACCGTAGCGGGCATCTTCGAGAATGGTATTGGACGCGCGCCAATGATTGATGCGCCAAGTCATGCGACTATCATCACGCATAAGGCCGGCAAGGCCATCGAGCTCTTTGCTATGGCGTACTAGCACGGGCCAAACATGAGTCTCTTCGGCAATTATAAAAACACCGGTGCAACGATGGTGGCGGTGCCATTCGCGCAAAATACCAAGCTGGCGTAAGTTCGAGCTGCGCACTTCGGTGGCGAGCAGACCGCCTGCATCAAGATAAATAATACAGTCAGCACTTTGCGCCTTTTGAGCCTCTAGGCTTTCGAGGAAATCCCAAATATTGCGAGATGGTTGGTTCAGCACTAGTGAGTCGATTTGCATGAGAGCGATTGCTGAGGAGTCTTGCTCATGATGACTCGCTAGAGTCGACATCGGCTCAACTAATGCTTGCGCATGTGGCGAGCAAAGCACAAGCCTGCTGCCTTGCTGTAAGCCATTGGCTAATGTGTCGATAGCTAATGGTGTAGTAGCTTCGTTGCCGGGTAGCGTGACGGCATAGAGCCCGCCTTGCAGCATCTCAGCCGCTTCGGCAGGTAGGCCCTCAATGCCAAGTGAGCAGGGCACATAGCTAGAGAGAATAGAGCGTTCAGCTTTTTGCTCACGGCTACTGAATAAGCCGAACATATCAAAGGCCATCATAACTCCTGCAAAAAGACAAAAAAACTTTAATTAATCCAGTATATAGTGAAAAGATAAAATTACGGTTGTCGGATTAGCGGCGTTGTGTTGAGGATTGTTTATGCGAGTCGTGTCGTTGTTTTCACGAAAAGGCGGAGTAGGTCGCACAGTATTCGCGGTTAATCTTGCTGCTATTTTGTCAGAACAGGGCCTCAAGGTTGCCGTCTTAGAGCTTGATCCACAAAATATCGTCTCGCAACACTTTGATGGTTTCAATGAGCAAACAATTGGCTGGGCTCACACACTGCTAGACCCTCGTAGGCCCTCTGCCATTACCAGTGAAAGCTATTGGTCACCACGTGAAAACCTGCGCGTTTTCCCTTTTGGGAAAATTACTGCAGCCCAACGTAAAGCCATTACTCGCCAGTTAGATGAGCAGCCACATTGGCTAGAGCGGGCATTGCTGTCGCCTGTTTTCGATGGCATCGATGTTTTATTTATTGATACCCCGAGTGGCTTTAACGCATACAGCGATCACGCAGAGCGCGTGGCGACATCAGCATTATCGATTTGGCTATGCGATGCCGCCTCGCAAAAAGCCTTTACGGGCAGCGACGTTCGCGTGCTACCAAACGGCTGTCAGCACCGTCATATCCTCAACCAAATCAATGCTAGTAAAAGCTCGCGGCGTGAGCTACTGAAAAGCTGGCGCGAACTCGTTGGCGAAGAGTTGTTGCCCTTGCCAATACATCAAGACGAATTGGTTTCCGATGCCTTGCTAGAGGGCACAATCGTGGTTTGGTTTGCCAGCTTTAGCCAGGCGGCGCATGACTTATTAGGCTTGGCAAACTGGATGCGCAGTGAGTGGCTCAGCGATGCGTGAACAAAATAGCGCTGTGGCGCCGCGCTGGGTTGATCATTGGCGAAATCTGCCAAACCTAAAGTGGTGGTGGCTATTTGTCCTGCCTGCAGATCAGCGCAAAGCTATCCCTATTCTTGATGATTTAGCGTTACGACTTCGCGCCTGGGTGGCGTCGCAGCTAGGCGTTGAGCAGCCAGCGCCGCTACGTATTTGGTTATGGCGCGTATTTGTGCTGCCGCAGGCTTATCAATACCAAAATACGAAATCACTGCTGCAGTTTATGGCGCGGGGCATAGGCCACCTTAAGCGATTCTACCAACTGCTCTGGACGCCCGTGCAGTCATGGCTAGATGCGCGAGTTGATCGTGCGGCTTTAGGTAAGCGCCTCGATGGCCTAGCGCTAAAACTGCCAACCATGACGCTGAGTTTGCGGCTGTTAATTGTCTTTGTTTGCTTGCCGTTTCTTGGCGTCATTGTTACCACGCCTCTACAGCCTCTAGATCAAGCTTTGTTCGCCATCTTAATGATCGGGTTGGCTATGTTTGCGCGACAAATGCCGGGTAAAACAGCTCGTGTGTTTTTGCTCACCTTGTCTTTAGTCGCCACGCTGCGCTACCTCTGGTGGCGAGTGACTGCGACCATGCCCGTAGACGAGCCCGTCGATTTATTTTTCGCGCTTATCTTGTTTGCTGCCGAACTGTACGCGGTCACTATTTTGCTTCTCGGCTACTTCCAAACGGCCTGGCCATTGAATCGTGAAGAGGCACCGCTGCCAACCGATCGTAACGAATGGCCGAGTGTTGACGTTTATATCCCCACCTATAACGAGCCCTTAAAAGTGCTGCGCCCCACTGTGCTGGCGGCTTTAGGGCTGGATTGGCCGGCGGATAAATTATCGATATGGGTACTGGATGATGGTCGCCGCGACGACATTAAGCGTTTCTGCGAAGAGGCCGGCGTTAACTTTTTAATTCGACCAAATAACTTCCACGCCAAAGCCGGCAACTTAAACCACGCTCTGCAATACAGCACAGGCGACTACATCGCTATTTTTGATTGCGACCATATTCCCACGCGTCCATTTTTACGCTCAACCATGGGCTAGTTTTTGAAAGACCCGAAGTGCGCCGTAGTGCAAACACCGCATCATTTTTTCTCGCCTGATCCCTTCCGTCGCAATCTCGGCATGAAAGATGGCGAGCCGGCGGAGGACATGCTGTTTCATGGCTTGCTGCAAGATGGCAATGACTTTTGGAATGCGACTTTTTTCTGCGGCTCTTGCGCGGTCATCAAGCGTGGGCCATTACTTGAGGTTGGTGGCATTGCAGTAGAAACGGTTACCGAGGATGCACAT
>CAXIBK010000055.1:0-11163 GCA_964022225.1 uncultured Paraperlucidibaca sp. | reverse complement strand
CTGATCCTGCAAAGACATACCGGCCATGCAACGCGCCGCTACTTTGGCTAGAGAAACACCAATGCATTTCGACACAAAAGGCACAGTACGCGAGGCACGCGGGTTAACTTCGAGCACATAGACGTCATTGCCTTTAACAGCAAATTGCACGTTCATTAGACCAACAACACCTAGCTCACGCGCCATCGCGATGGTCTGCTCGCGCATCACATCCTGCAGCTCAGTCGATAGATTATATGGCGGCAATGAACAGGCCGAGTCGCCAGAGTGAATGCCGGCCTGCTCGATGTGCTGCATGATACCGCCGATGACCACGGTGGTACCATCGCTAACGCAGTCAACATCGATCTCAATAGCATCATCTAAGAAGCGATCGAGCAACACTGGCGACTCATTCGAGGCACTAACAGCTTCGCGCAGATAACGCGCCAGCTCGGTATCGTTAAAAACGATTTCCATGGCACGACCACCAAGCACATAGCTCGGACGCACAACCAAGGGATAGCCAACTTCTGAAGCTAACAACAAGCCTTCCTCTGTGGAGCGCGCCAGACGATTGGGTGGCTGCAACAGACTTAAGCGCTCAACCATTTGCTGGAAACGCTCGCGGTCTTCAGCACGATCAATAGCATCGGGCGATGTACCGATAATGGGCACGCCGGCGGCCTCGAGTGCGCGCGCTAATTTTAGCGGCGTTTGGCCACCGTATTGCACGATCACGCCTTTGGGCTTTTCGAGTGCAGCAATTTCCAGCACATCCTCTAAAGTGACCGGTTCAAAATACAAGCGATCGGAGGTGTCGTAGTCGGTAGAAACGGTTTCTGGGTTGCAGTTGACCATGATGGTTTCATAACCATCATCACGCATCGCCAATGCCGCATGTACGCAGCAATAATCGAACTCGATGCCCTGACCGATACGATTTGGCCCACCACCCAGCACCATGATTTTGTCACGATTACTTGGCTCAGCTTCGCAAGTCTCTTCGTAAGTCGAGTACATATAGGCCGTACTAGTGGCAAACTCGGCAGCACAAGTATCAACGCGCTTGTAGACAGGCTTAATGCCTTGGCTCCAGCGGCGCTTGCGCAGCTCTTGCTCTGACACACCAATGAGTGTAGCCAAGCGGCTATCGGCAAAGCCTTTACGCTTGAATTGCCACATGACGTCGCGATCGAGATTGGCAAAGCCAAGCTGCGTGGCTTCAGCCTCAGTCTTAATCAGGTCTTCGATTTGCACCAAGAACCAAGGATCAACACCGGTCAGGCGGAATACTTCGTTAACGCTTAGACCCATGCGGAAAGCATCGCCGATATACCAAATACGCTCGGGACCTGGGTTCGATAACTCATTGCGTAGCTTAGCTTCTGCATTTGGTGTGCTGAGATCGAGAATTGGCGTGAAGCCATCGACACCAACCTCAAGGCCGCGCAGGGCTTTCTGCAAAGACTCTTGGAATGTACGGCCAATAGCCATCACCTCGCCAACCGACTTCATTTGCGTGGTGAGACGCGGCTCGGCTTGGGCAAATTTTTCGAAGTTGAAGCGGGGAATCTTGGTAACAACGTAGTCGATGGACGGCTCAAACGACGCCGGCGTACGACCACCTGTAATTTCGTTCTTCAACTCATCAAGCGTATAGCCAACCGCCAGCTTGGCGGCGACCTTAGCAATGGGGAAACCCGTGGCTTTAGAGGCCAGCGCCGATGAGCGCGACACGCGCGGGTTCATCTCAATGACCACCATGCGGCCATCTATTGGGCTGATGCCAAACTGAACGTTGGAGCCACCGGTTTCAACACCGATCTCGCGCAGCACGGCGCAAGAAGCGTCGCGCATGATTTGATATTCTTTGTCCGTCAACGTTTGCGCCGGAGCAACGGTAATGGAGTCGCCGGTGTGAACACCCATGGCATCGAAGTTTTCAATGGCGCAGACAATGATGCAGTTGTCGTTTTTATCACGCACAACTTCCATCTCATATTCTTTCCAGCCAATCAGCGACTCATCGATAAGTAGCTCGTTGGTGGGCGACAAGTCCAGACCGCGCTCACAAATCTCAATAAACTCTTCACGGTTATACGCGATGCCACCCCCCGAACCGCCCATGGTGAACGATGGGCGAATAATCGATGGAAAGCCTGTGGTTTCAAGCACCGCAAAGGCCTCTTCCATGCTGGTTGCAATGCCAGCGCGTGGGCATTCAAGGCCAATACGGCGCATGGCCTGATCAAACAGCTTGCGATCTTCTGCCATGCGGATGGCTTCTTTAGACGCACCAATCAGCTCAACATTGAACTTCGCCAACACGCCTTGCTTGTCGAGCTCTAGCGCACAGTTGAGTGCTGTCTGACCACCCATGGTTGGCAACAGGGCATCGGGGCGTTCTTTCTCGATGATCTGCGCCACAGTCTGCCATGTGATCGGCTCAATATAGGTCGAGTCGGCCATCGACGGATCAGTCATGATGGTGGCAGGGTTGGAGTTCACCAGAATGACGCGATAGCCTTCTTCGCGCAGCGCCTTGCAGGCTTGCGCACCGGAGTAATCGAACTCACAGGCTTGACCAATGACAATCAGACCTGCGCCGATGATGAGAATGCTTTGGATATCAGTACGCTTTGGCATGTCTTACTTCCGAGCCTGCATCAATTCAATAAAGTGGTCGAACAAGGATTGCGCATCGTTCGGGCCGGGGCTGGCTTCGGGGTGACCCTGAAAGCTAAATGCCGGCTTATCGGTGCGATGAATGCCTTGTAGCGAGCCATCGAAGAGGGATTTGTGGGTCACGCGCAGTGTCGCTGGCAGCGAGGCCTCGTCGACTGCGAATCCGTGGTTTTGGCTGGTGATCATGACACGCCCGGCATCGATATCCTGTACCGGATGGTTGGCGCCATGATGGCCAAATTTCATTTTCAGCGTTGTCGCACCTGAGGCCAGCGCGAGCAGCTGATGCCCCAAACAGATGCCAAAAATAGGCAAGTCTTTATCTAAAAAGGTCTTAATCGCCGCAATGGCATAATCGCAAGGCTCGGGGTCACCTGGGCCATTGGATAGAAAAACGCCATCGGGGTTCATGGCCAGCACATCGGCGGCCGGCGTTTGCGCTGGCACCACCACGAGCTCGCAACCGCGATCGGCAAGCAGGCGCAAAATATTATGCTTAACACCGAAGTCATAGGCCACGACTTTAAAGCGCGGCGCCTCAGTTGGTGTGACATAGCCTTTCGCCAGATTCCAGCTACCTTCTGTCCAGCGATAAACTTCTTTTGAGCTGACGACTTTGGCTAAGTCGGCGCCCTTTAAGCTAGGCACTTTTTTCGCAGCAGCAACGGCCGCTTCAACCGCACCTTCTACTTCGGCAGCGGCGCCGGCAACAATAACGCCATTTTGCGCACCACTTTCACGCAAGATGCGCGTTAGGCGCCGCGTGTCGATTTCAGCAATGGCGACTACATTGTTGCGCGACAAATAGTCTGGCAACGTCTCGGTCATACGCCAGTTGCTTGCGATCATCGAGCTATCACGGATGATTAAGCCCGCAGCCCAAACCCGAGTTGACTCATTGTCTTCGTTGTTTACGCCGGTGTTGCCAATGTGCGGATAGGTCAAAGTGACCATTTGTTGGCAATACGATGGGTCGGTCAGAATTTCCTGATAACCAGTCATGGCGGTATTAAAAACGACTTCGCCAGATGATTGACCATCTGCTCCGATTGATACGCCCTTGAAAACACTTCCGTTTTCTAGCGCGAGAATGGCAACTTTGCTCAAACCGACCTCCACACAGCGATTTTAGTTAAGCGCGCGTGCAACAATGCGAGAAGCGATGACAATCCTTCTCGTTCTATCCATATAGGGGCTGCACGCTGGCACGATTTGAAGCGGCATTCTACGCAGATGCATGCCCGCTGTCCAACCAAACCCATTGCTAAACTGAGTAATTAGGGCGTGAATACAACGGGCTGTTGCGGCAAGTTACGCTAAACCAAGCACATCTTGCATGGAATAAAGTGCCGGCGTTTGCGCGGCCTTATCTGATGCAAGCCAGAGCGCTGAACGCACGGCACCGGTGGCAAAATTGGCACGATTGGTGGCCACATGGCGCACTTCAACGCGCTCGCCTTCGCCAAAGAAAAATACCGTGTGATCGCCAACTGTGTCGCCACCGCGCAAGGTTTGAAAGCCAATGTGCTGGCGTTCGCGCGCGCCGGTGTGACCTTGGCGCGCATAGACCGCAACCTCATTGAGATCTCGGCCTAATGCGCCTGCAACGGCCTCACCCATCATCAAGGCCGTGCCCGAAGGTGCATCAACTTTATGACGGTGATGTGCTTCTAGGACGTCGATGTCAACCGTGTCGCCAAAGGCTTTCGCCGCCAGCTCAAGCATCTTCAAGCTAATATTTACGCCTACTGAATAGTTGCCCGAATAAACCATAGCCTGTTGGGCGCTTAATGCTTGCAGCTCAGCTTTTTGCTCAGCGCTCAAGCCGGTTGTACCAATCACCAAACCACGCCCTAGGCGCTGGCAAATGCCAGCATGAATCAGCGTTGCTGCTGGCGCCGTGAAGTCGATGGCGACATCGAAGTCGGCTTTAGCAAGATCATCCGTAATGATGACATTAAGTCGACCTACGCCGGCAAGATCGCCGGCATTCTGACCAATAAACTCAGAGCCTGGGCGCTCAATGGCAGCACTTAGCTCTGCACCATCTGCGGCCTGCACAGCAGCGATTAGGGCACGACCCATGCGGCCGGCAGCACCACAGATAGCAATTCGTGTCATTTTGTCATCCCATCAAAAAAGTTACGCACCGCGCTAAAGAATGAGTCTTTATTTGGCGACTGCTTATTGCCATCATCGCTCATCGATTGCTTGAATTGTCGCAACAAGTCTTTCTGCTCATTACTTAAATTCACCGGCGTTTCCACCACTACGCGACACAGCATATCGCCTTGTGCATGCGAGCGAATCGGTTTTACACCCTTACCTTTCAGGCGAAATAGTTTACCGGTTTGTGTGCATTCAGGAATGCGCAACTTCACGCGACCATCGAGCGTTGGCACTTCCAGCTCACCACCCAGTGCGGCGTCAGTGAAGTCGATAGGCACCTCGCAATACAAGTCAGCGCCATCACGCTTGAAAATACGATGTTCGCGCACTGATATTTGCACATAAAGATCGCCCGCTGGACCGCCTTGCGCACCGGCTTCGCCTTCACCAGTCAAACGAATACGGTCGCCAGTATCGACACCGGCTGGGATTTTCACTTCCAAGGTTTTTTGCTTGCGCACACGGCCTTCGCCGCGGCAGCTGCCACAAGGATCGGTAATAACCGAGCCACGACCATGACAGTTTGGACAGGTCTGGCTCATGACAAAAAAGCCTTGCTGCACGCGCACTTGGCCGCTGCCATTACAGCTGCGACACTGACTAGCACTTGTGCCTTTTTTCGCACCAGAACCATCGCAAGGTTCACACTCAGCCATGGTTGGTACGCTAATTTTGACCTTCGCGCCGCGCACAGCCTCTTCTAAATCAAGCTCTAAGGTGTAACCTAAATCAGAGCCACGATTACTACGCTGCTGGCCACCGCGTCCGCCACCACCGAAAATATCACCAAAGACATCGCCAAAGATGTCACCAAAGCCCGCTCCTCCGGCACCACCGCCACCGCCGCCCATATTTGGGTCGATGCCAGCATGGCCATAGCGATCATAGGCCGCACGCTTGTCAGCATCGGAGAGCACCTCATAGGCCTCGTTAGCCTCTTTGAACTTTTCTTCGGCATCTTTGCTGTCAGGATTACGATCTGGGTGATGCTTCATAGCCAACCGTCGATAGGCTTTTTTCAGCTCATCTGCTGTGGCATTTTTTTGCACGCCCAATATTTCGTAAAAATCACGCTTGGCCATTTGTTAACCCTCAAGCTCTGCCGCTTTCATCTATAAATGCAAACGCGGGGATATCCCCGCGCGTGCGTCACTACTCATCAATAGAGCTTACTTTTTCTCGTCTTTCACTTCTTCAAACTCAGCATCGACAGCACCGTCATCACGCTTTGGCTCGGCGGAGGATTCAGCGTTAGCACCGCCCGCAGCACCTTCAGCACCGGCTTGGTCAGCATACATTTTCTGCATGATCGGCATCGAGGCATTGCTCAGCGCCTCGACCGCTGCATCGATTTGCGCTTTGTCATTGGCCTTGATGGCTTCTTCAACTTTGGCGATTTCTGCATCAACCGTAGCTTTCTCTTCAGCCGTTACCTTATCGCCCAAATCGGTCAGTGCTTTTTTCGTTGAATGCACTAACTGATCAGCTTGGTTACGCGACTCAACAAGTTCTGCAAACTTTTTGTCTTCCTCAGCGTTGGCCTCGGCATCACGTACCATTTTCTCAATTTCATCATCACTTAAGCCGGAATTAGCCTTAATAACGATGCTCTGCTCTTTACCAGTGGCTTTATCTTTCGCGCCGACATTCAAAATACCGTTGGCATCGATATCAAAGGTCACTTCAATTTGCGGCATGCCACGTGGAGCCGGTGGAATATCGCTCAAGTCGAAACGACCCAGCGATTTATTCTGAGCAGCTTGCTTACGCTCACCCTGAACAACATGAATGGTCACTGCGGCTTGGTTGTCATCGGCCGTTGAGAACACTTGCTGCTTTTTCGTTGGGATGGTGGTGTTTTTCTCAATTAACACCGTCATCACGCCGCCCATCGTTTCAATACCAAGGCTCAACGGCGTTACGTCAAGCAACAACACATCTTTAACATCACCAGACAACACCGCGCCTTGGTAAGCCGCACCAATAGCAACTGCCTCGTCAGGGTTCACATCACGACGTGGGTCTTGACCAAAGAAGGCTTTTACGCGCTCCAACACCAAGGGCATACGTGTTTGGCCACCGACTAAAATCACATCACCAATATCACCGACTTTTAAGCCAGCATCAGCCAAAGCAACACGGCATGGCTCAATGGTGCGTGCAACCAAGTCCTCCACCAGCGCCTCTAGTTTGGCGCGAGTGACTTTCACGTTTAAATGCTTAGGACCGGTGGCATCAGCGGTGATGTAAGGCAAGTTCACATCGGTTTGCGTGCTGGATGACAGCTCGATTTTCGCTTTTTCAGCACCTTCTTTTAGGCGCTGCAAAGCCAAAGGATCGCTGTGCAGATCGATGCCCGTTTCTTTCTTGAACTCATCGGCCAAATAGTCAATTAAGCGCAAGTCAAAATCTTCACCACCCAAGAAGGTATCGCCATTGGTCGACAGCACTTCAAATTGGTGCTCACCGTCAACTTCGGCAATTTCAATAATTGAAACGTCGAATGTGCCGCCACCCAAGTCATAAACGGCAATTTTACGGTCGCCTTCTTTCTTGTCCATGCCGAACGCTAATGCCGCAGCAGTAGGTTCGTTGATGATGCGCTTCACTTCCAAGCCGGCAATACGGCCAGCGTCTTTAGTGGCTTGACGCTGTGAGTCATTGAAGTAGGCAGGCACGGTAATAACTGCCTCTGTCACTGGCTCGCCGAGATAATCCTCAGCGGTTTTCTTCATTTTTTTCAGCACTTCGGCAGAAATTTGTGGTGGCGCTTTCTTATCGCCTTTGACATCCACCCAAGCGTCGCCGTTATCGGCAGCAATGATATTGTAAGGCACCATTTTGATGTCTTTTTGCACAACATCATCCTTAAATTTACGACCAATCAGGCGCTTAACCGCAAACAACGTATTTTTTGGGTTAGTCACGGCTTGGCGTTTTGCACCGGCACCAACCAGTACTTCATTGTCGGTGTAAGCCACGATCGATGGCGTAGTGCGCGCGCCTTCGGAGTTCTCAATAACTTTAACTTTGTCGCCATCCAAAATAGCTACGCAGCTGTTGGTGGTGCCCAAGTCAATACCAATAATTCTTCCCATGATGCTCTCCTACTAGCTCGACGATCTCGCCTGAGCTGTGACAAAAATAATTACGCTTAACAGCGCCGTGTTTACTGATATGAGGCTGTTGAAATCTTTTTCAAGCCCCAACACCTATTCCCAGACAAAAAATATGTTTTAGCCAGCGCTCGCTACAACAACCATAGCTGGTCGCAATAGGCGCCCCGACAAGGTGTAGCCTTTTTGAAATACTGCAGTCACTGAGTTCGGCTCTGCTGTAGTGGATGGTTGAGTCGACACAGCCTGATGCAACTCAGGATTGAACGGCTCACCAAGTGGATCAACAGCCTCAACTCCAAAGCGCTTCATGGTGTCGACAAATAGCTTGTGCGTGAGTGATACGCCTTCGTGCAAAGCCTTTAGCGCCGGCTCTTCCGATGGCGTGGCTTGCAATGCGCGCTCCAAATTATCGGCCACATCGAGCAAGCTACCGGCAAACTTTTCTAAGGCAAATTTATGTGCCGCAGTGACATCGCGCTCTGCTCGACGCTGAATATTTTGCACTTCAGCCTGAGTACGCAGCTGCAAATCCTTCAGCTGCCCCTCAAGCTCGGCAATTCGCGCTGCTTGAACATCGACGCTATCGTCGGCAAATTCAGGGATATCCATAGCCTGCGGTTGAACATCTGCTTCCTGTTCGGGAATATCGTCGTGCTCTGGGGGCGCTTGCTCGCTCATAAAAACTCCTACTTTGGCAACTTCATGAATGCTTACTCTAGTGGTGTCATGTGTTGTTTTTTTCAAGGGCTGCGTGAAAATTCACCATCGCCGCATCGCAAGTAGCGCATGGCTGGCCTATCATTAAGTTATCGACCCAAGAGTTTCTCGCCATGCTGAGCCTGCTTAAAATCAGCCAATTTGCCATCGTTGAAAACCTCGAGCTGGAGTTCGACTCGGGCTTCAGTGTCATTACAGGTGAGACCGGTGCGGGCAAATCTATCCTCATGGATGCCCTGGGCCTGTGCCTTGGTGATCGCGCCGATGGCTCAGTGGTGCGTGCTGGCGCTGAACGCGCCGATGTTAGTGCTTTATTTCATGTGGGCCACTTGCCCGAAGCATCGGCTTGGCTAGCTGAGCGCGAACTCGACGAAGGCGATGAATGCACGCTCCGTCGCACCTTCAGTCGCGATGGACGCTCACGCGCCTATATTAATGGTCGACCTGCCAACCTCAGCGATCTACGCGCTATTGGCGAATGCTTAATCGATATTCATAGCCAGCACGAGCACCAAACGCTTTTGCGCAAAGACAGTCATCGCAACATGCTTGATAGTTTTGCCAAACTACAAGCCGAGTCTAAGGCATTGGCAGGGCACTTTTCACACTGGCAAAACTCTGCCTCCAAACTAGCCAAAGCTGAGCGCGCTGGCGCTGAGCAAGCCGCTCGACTTGAGATTGTTGAGCATTTATTAACTGAGCTAGCGCAACTTAATCTTGGCAAAGATGAGTATCAGCGCTTAGAGCAACGCCACGACACACTCGCGCATATTGGCACACTGCAGTTCGATGGCGAGCAAGCTTTGGCGTTTATTAGTGAAGGCGAAAATGATACCGCCAGCCGCTATTTACAACGAGCCATTCGCAGCCTAGAGCCACACGCCCAGCGCGCAACGGTACTTGCGGAGGCGCTCGACCTTTTACGCAGCGCACAAATTCAAATTGAAGAGGCCAGCCCAACGCTACGGAACTTCCTAGATGACCTAGAAGCCAGCCCCAATGAGCTTGCTGAGCTTGAGCAGCGCCTCAGTCAATGTCATCAGTTGGCACGAAAGCATCGCGCTACCCCTGAAGAGCTACCAACTATTGCAGAGACACTCGCCACTGAGCGCGACGCCTTGCTAGAGGCCGCAGATCTAGCTCAACTTGCCGAGCAGGCGCAGGCTGCTGAAAAGACGTATCTAAGTCATGCACAAGCCTTACGACTTGCACGCGGTAAAGCAGCAACAAAGTTTTGCGAAGATATTCAGCAATTTCTTGCCGGCCTTGGCATGAGTAACGCACGCCTTGAGCTCACCTTAACGCCACTAGCCAAACCTGCCGCTTATGGCCTTGACGACATCGAGTTTCAATTTAGCGCCAACCCAGGTCAGCCACTGCGGGCATTGGCAAAAGTCGCCTCAGGTGGTGAGCTTTCACGGCTTTCACTAGGTATTCAAGTGGTGCACGCGCGCCATTCACCCGTTCCCGTCATGGTCTTTGACGAAGTCGATGTTGGCATCGGTGGTGGCATTGCTGAGGTCGTCGGACGACTTTTACGAGCACTCGGTGAGCATGCCCAAGTGTTTAGCATTACGCACCAGCCACAAGTTGCCGCCCGTGGCCACCATCATTTACGCGTAGAAAAGCGCGTCATTGATGGCACAACACATAGCACGGTGGTGGCGCTAAGCCAGGAAGAACGCGTAGAAGAGATTGCGCGGATGTCAGGTGGCATGACAATCACCGAAGAAACACGAGAGCACGCCAGAACCCTGATGGCCGACTAAGCAGCTATTTGTGGCACTTAATCCGCTTTCTTTTCTTCAATGCGACGAACGTATAGCACAAGGCTGTGATCGACCATCTCATAGCCGCGAGCTTTGACCACCTCGCGTTGGCGACGCTCGATTTCTTGATCAAAAAACTCGATCACCTCACCGCTGTCGACGCACACCATATGGTCGTGATGGTCGCCTTGGCTTAGTTCAAATACCGAGTGACCGCCCTCAAAGTTGTGGCGCTCAACCATACCCGCCGACTCAAATTGCGTTAGCACACGATACACCGTGGCGAGACCAACATCCTCACCAGCAGCCAGCAGTGCCTTATAGACATCTTCAGCGCTCATGTGATGCACATCAGAGCTTTCTAGCAGCTCTAAAATCTTCACTCGCGGCATGGTGACTTTTAAGCCCGCTTTGCGAAGCTCATAACTAGTTCCTGACATGGTTCGTCTCTTAGCTATAGTTTGCCGTATGATAGCCCGAAGACTCGTTGGGTGCGCCCATCGAATCATTAAGTTACCCATTAAGCTACAAGGATCACTCGGGTCATGCAAAAGAAGCTGCTGGCAATCGCACTCACCGCTGCCGTATTGAGCACCGCGGGCTGTAAAAACGTATTTAGCGCCTACCGCATCGATGTGGTGCAAGGACAAGCAGTCTCCAGTGAACAGGCTGCCAAAATCAAAAATGGTATGACGCCAGCACAAGTACGTTATGTGCTGGGC
>CAXIBK010000054.1:0-11471 GCA_964022225.1 uncultured Paraperlucidibaca sp. | reverse complement strand
CACGCATGGTTGTCTTAGGAGCACTTTTATGAATCGTCGCACGGCATTAAAAAATACCTTTGTAGGCACGGCTATTGTCGCTGCTAGCGCTTGGGTCGCGAAGCCATTGGCTCATGCCAGCGGCTTCTTTCACGATGACAACAAAGCGCTGGGCACCCTGGCTAAACCGGCAAGTTTTTGGCGCGATAAGGTCAGCGAAAAAGCCTGGGCAGTGCTCTTTGAAGAAAACACTGAGAGACCATACTCCAGCCCCTTAAATGCTAATAAAAAGCACGGAACATTTGTCTGCGCGGCCTGTTATCAGCCTTTATTTAAGAGCGCGCAGAAGTTTGACAGTGGCACTGGTTGGCCAAGCTTTTTCGATGTCATCCCGAAAGCGATTGGCACCAAAGATGACCGCAGCCTGTTTATGTTACGCACGGAATATCATTGCGCACGTTGCGGCGGACATCAGGGTCATATTTTTAAGGATGGCCCAGCGCCAACCGGTCTACGCTATTGCAATAATGGCTTAGCGCTGGCTTTTGTCGATGAAGGCACCGAACTGCCTGCACTACGGGGTTAATGATGAAAATCTCTTGGATCAAGGCCGGCTTACTAAGCACGGCTCTCGTTTGCACTACCGCGATAGCACTGGCCGCAACCAGCACCGCATCACCACCACCTAACGCAAACACTGAAACAGACAGCGCCATTTTTGCCGGCGGGTGTTTTTGGTGCAGCGAGTCTGATTACGAAAAGCTGAAAGGCGTAAAAGAGGTTGTCTCAGGCTATATCGGTGGGAAATCGAAAAATCCTAGCTATCAGCAAGTATCAGGAGGCGGTACCGGGCACTACGAGGCTGTGAAAGTTTTCTACGACCCATCCGTGATCAGCTACGACACACTGGTGAACTACTTCTGGTCGCATCACGACTACTTAGATGACGGTGGTCAGTTTTGCGATCGCGGTTCGCAATATGCGCCAGCTATTTTCCCGCAAAGCGAGCAGCAACTAAACATTGCTAAGCGCAGTCTAGCGGCATTTCAGCAGCGCGTTAAAGGCAAGGTTGTCACCAAAATCGTCCTCGCCAGCACGTTTTATGCTGCCGAGGATTATCATCAGAACTATTACAAAACCAACCCAGTACGCTATCACTACTACCGATTATCTTGCGGTCGCGACAGCCGCATTGAGGCCCTTAAAGCCAATTTAAAGCCGGCGCGCAATTAAGGCCTTCAGACGTTCGCGCGCCTCGGGCGTCATATCGGCAGGCGAGGTAATCAGGCCAACATCGAGCGCATGATGCGCAATTGATGTTGGCCAGCTTGCCGCCAATAGCTCGATAGCTTTTGCCACCACCGCCTGCGCCTGCTCAGCATTGCGCATCAAATTCATGATCGCCATATCCGCAGTTACATGCGCCTCTTTCGGATGCCAACAATCGTAATCGGTAACCAGCGCCAGCGTGGCATAGGCCATCTCAGCCTCACGCGCCAAGCGCGCCTCCGGCATATTGGTCATGCCAATGATGTCGGCGGGCATAGAACGATACCAATGCGATTCGGCCTGCGTGGAAAACTGCGGCCCCTCAATGCAGACATAAGTCGCGCCAACATGCAGCTCGACATCGGCAGGCTTCACCGCACGCACGGCTTCGGCCAATACTGATTGCAGCGCCAAACACACCGGCTCAGCCAGTGAGACATGAGCAATGGCACCTTGGCCAAAAAAGCTCTGCGCGCGCTGTTTGGTCAGATCAATAAACTGGCTCGGCAGCACCATATCCAGCGGTCTCAGCTGCTCTTGCAACGAGCCCACGGCCGACACCGCGATGACATAGTCCACGCCCAGAGATTTCAGTGCATAGATATTGGCGCGATACGGTACTTCGCTAGGCAGAAAGCGGTGGCCACGGCCATGGCGCGTTAAAAACGCTACCGGCACACCACTCAACTCGCCAGTGACAATCACATCTGATGGCATGCCAAACGGTGTCTCCACCACCTGCTCTTGCACATTAGTGATGGCCGCCATTTGATAGAGCCCACTGCCGCCAATGACACCAATTCGTGGCTTTGCCATCTTGCCCTGCCTTTTCACAAATGAATTCGAGCTGAACTTTTACCACGCTCAGACATGCTAAGGTCAAGCCACTACTCTGCATTAACTCAATCCAGTGAGGTCACTTAGCATTGACTATAGACACCACGCCCGAGCCAAAACACTTAGTCCTGATCGGCGGCGGCCATGGCCATTTGGCAGTGCTTGAGGCTATGCGTCAGCACCCTTTCCCGGCACACGTAACACTGGTGACGCCCGATCCCATGCTGACTTACTCGGGCTTGCTCCCCGCCTATCTCGCCGGCCATGTGAGCTTGGCACAATGCCAAATTGCCGTGGCTGATTATGCTAAAGCAGCCGGAGCTAACGTGGTGCTCGACACGCTCATGAGCCTTGATGCCGAGCGGCAATGCTGCCAGCTCGCTAGCGGCAAAACCATACACTATGACTTGCTCTCGCTAGACACAGGCAGTGTTACCGCCAAGCTCTCAGGCACAGTCGGTGCTGAAATAGAGGTGTTGTCGGTGCGTCCACTGAATGGCCTGCTAACAGCTAAATGCCCTAAAAAAGTCGTCGTGGTTGGCGCAGGCGCAGGCGGCATCGAGCTGGCATTTGCCTATGCTCATCGCGGTGCAGAAGTGAGCTTAGTCAGCGGCACTACACTGCTTCCAGGCCATCATCGCCGAGTAGCGAGAACCACCGCGCATTGCTTGAAAAAACGCGGGATAAAAATACGCAGCGGTCACGCGCAGCTATGTCCCATCGGCATAAGCTTAGACTCTGGGCATGAGTTAGCGGCTGGTCTAGTCATTGTTGCCACCGGAGCCAGCACCCCCGAATGGATCGCAGAAAGCGGTTTGCGCCGCAGCGCAAGCGGCTTTATCGCAGTCAATGACACCTTGCAAAGCCAATCACATCCGAATGTATTCGCCATTGGCGATGTCAGTGCGCCTGAGCATCCGGCCATTACTCGAGCTGGGGTTCATGCGGTAATGGCTGGCCCTGTATTAGCCAAAAATCTACGATATGCCCTAAACCATCACAGCCAAACGCGCTGGCAGTTACTGCCCTACCGACCAAAGCCGGTTTCGTTGTTTTTACTGGCCACTGGCCCTGAGCATGCGATTTTATCGTGGGGCCCGCTTGTGCTCAGCGGTCGTTGGCTCTGGTGGCTGAAGCGCTGGATCGATACACGCTTTGTCGAGCGTTACCGCTTAGCTGATTTATAAGTATTCCCACTCTGCGCAATTGCACCTGTAACGAACAGGCCGCAGCATACGTCTATCTATCATGAAGACATTAAAAAGCCGAGATTTTCTATGTTAGCCACGCTACCGTTGCTCGAAGCCACCGACTTCCCCGCGATTCGCCGCCGCGCCATCGAAACCTTGCAAGTGAACCTCGGCTACAAGTGCAACCAGCGCTGCTTGCACTGCCACGTGAATGCCGGCCCCACGCGCACCGAGATGATGAGCGATGAAATGATCGACCTCATCCCCGAGATTCTCACTCGCCATAATATCCGCCAGCTCGATTTAACCGGTGGTGCGCCCGAAATGCACTCGCGTTTTCGCGATGTCGTGCGCGCCGCGCATGCGCTCGGTGTACAAGTCATTGATCGCTGCAACCTGACGATTTTGTTTGAGCCTGGCCATGAAGATACCGCTGCATTTCTAGCTGATCATCACGTCACCGTCGTGGCTTCAATGCCCTGCTATAGCGCGAAAAATGTCGACAAACAGCGTGGCGACGGCGTCTTCGACAAGAGCATTAAAGGCCTACAACAGCTGAATACCTTAGGCTATGGCAGCGACCCAAAACTCACGCTGAATTTGGTCTATAACCCACAAGGCCCGAGCTTGCCGCCGAACCAACAGGCACTTGAGGCCGACTACAAACGGGAGCTGATGGCACATTTTGGCATTCGCTTTAACCAGCTGTTTACGCTTGCCAACATGCCCATTCAGCGCTTTGGCAGCATGCTAATTTCCAAAGGCCAGTTTCACGATTACATGGATTTGCTCAAGGCAAATTATGCCGCCGGCAATTTAGCCGAATTGATGTGCCGCAGCACCATTAGCGTGGACTACGAAGGCTCGTTGTATGACTGCGACTTTAATCAGCAGCTCGGCCTACGCTTACCGAATGCTGATGGAACTGCGCCGAATTTGCGCGATTTACTCGATACGAATTTCGCTAACAATCCCATTCATATTGCCGATCATTGCTATGGCTGCACAGCCGGCCAAGGCAGCAGCTGCGGCGGTGCGTTGCATGAGTAGCCATCTAATACGTCAACGCCCCATTACCACGTCGCCTGCATCGAGCACCTTCTCATGAAAAAATGGCTCATCGCCTCCGCGGTCATCGCACTCATCATCGGCCTGCAGCAGTCAGGTCTACTGGATATCCTTAGCCTTGATGGCCTGCGCGAAGGTCAAGCTCAGTGGGTGCAATGGCAAGCGGAGCAGCCGCTGCTATTTGCTGCTAGCTTCTTCATTATTTATGTCGCGGCCACGGCGTTATCATTGCCGGGTGCTGCAATTTTAACACTCGCCGCCGGTGCTTTATTTGGTCTCGTGCAAGGCACCATACTGGTCTCCTTCGCCTCCACGCTTGGAGCAACGTTGGCCTTCCTGTTATCGCGCTATTTATTCCGCGACAGTGTGCAAAAAAAGTTCAGTGCCCGCCTTAAGCCCATCAATGAGGGTATCGCTCGCGATGGCGCACTGTATTTATTCACGTTGCGGCTAGCACCCGTCTTCCCATTTTTTCTCGTCAACTTGCTCATGGGCCTCACGCCCATCCGCGTCTGGACTTATGCCTGGGTCAGCCAACTGGGCATGTTTGCCGGCACCGTGGTCTACGTAAATGCCGGCACACAGCTGGCGCAGCTCGACTCATTGAAAGGCATTATTTCACCTGCACTGCTGCTCTCATTTGCTCTACTCGCCATCTTTCCGTTGATAGCCAAAGCCATCACTCGCTGGCTGCAACGCCGTAAAGTCTATGCACGCTGGCAGAAACCTAAGACTTTCGATCGCAACCTCATCGTCATCGGTGCCGGTGCCGCCGGCTTGGTCAGCGCCTATATCGCCGCCGCGGTGAAAGCAAAAGTGACCTTGATCGAGGCCCATAAAATGGGCGGTGACTGCCTGAACTATGGCTGTGTGCCGAGCAAAGCCTTGATTCGTAGCGCCAAGCTCGCCAAGCAGATGAGTCATGGCGAAGACTATGGTCTGGAGCCACACACGGCACACTTTAGCTTTCGTGCCGTGATGGCCCGCATCCATGCTGTCATTGCCGCCATCGAGCCGCATGACAGCGTAGAGCGCTATACCAATTTGGGCGTGGATGTCCGCCAAGGCTATGCCAAACTTATCGACCCATGGACAGTAGAGATCACGCAGCCCAATGGCCAGACTGAGCATCTAACCGCGCGCAGCATCATCATTGCCGCTGGTGCCGCACCGTTTGTACCGCCGCTGCCAGGCCTGGCCGATGTCTGTGTCACCAGCGACACGCTATGGGCAAAATTTGCCGAACTTGACCACGTGCCAGCACGTTTGGTCGTACTAGGCGGCGGGCCAATTGGCTGCGAATTAGCACAGAGTTTTGCTCGCCTCGGTGCCAGTGTGACGCAAGTGGAAATGGGCGATCGCCTGCTCGCTCGCGAAGATGTGGATGTGTCGGCCTACGCCTTAAAAAGTCTCGTTCACGATGGCGTGAACATACTCACACAACACAAAGCCTTGCGCGTTGAGGATGGCAACACCTTAGTTGTTGAGCATGAGGGCGAGGAACGACGCATCGGCTTTGATGAAATCATTTGCGCCGTTGGCCGCTCGCCGCGCCTCAGTGGCTATGGTTTGGAAGATCTGGGCATCCCAACCGCGCGCACGGTCACCACCAACGATTATTTGGAAACACTCTACCCCAATATCTATGCTGCCGGTGATGTCTCAGGACCTTATCAATTTACCCATGTGGCTGCGCATCAAGCGTGGTATGCCGCTGTCAACGCACTGTTTGGCCGCTTCAAGCGATTCAAAGTCGACTACCGCGTGATTCCATGGACCACGTTTATTGACCCGGAAGTGGCGCGTGTGGGCCTGAGCGAGCAAGAGGCCGAGGAAAAAGGCATTACCGTGGAAGTCACGCGCTACGGCATTGATGATCTCGATCGCGCCATTGCCGACAGCGCTGCGCATGGTTTCGTGAAAGTGCTCACAGCGCCTGGCAAAGACACCATTTTGGGCGTAACCATTGTTGGCGAGCACGCCGGTGACTTGCTAGCCGAATATGTATTGGCGATGAAGCATGGCCTTGGGCTAAATAAGATCTTAGGCACGATTCATACCTACCCAACGTGGGCTGAGGCGAATAAATATGCCGCGGGTGAGTGGAAACGGGCGCATGCGCCACAAGGCGTGCTGCGCTGGGTGGAGCGCTACCACCGCTGGATGCGAGGTGGTGATTAATGGCTGCTGGCATTTCTATCATTATACCGGTGTTCAATGAGGCCGAGCTCGTCGATGAGCTGATTGGCCGCCTCAAGCATTTGCGTGAACTCGGCGCTGAAATCATCCTTGTTGATGGCCAAAGCATAGATACCACCACAGAGCACCTCGAAGGCGCGGGTTTTACTGTCCTGCGCTGCCCACAGCGTGGCCGGGGTTATCAGCTCGCACTTGGCTCAACGCTTGCCACGCATGACAACCTGCTATTTTTGCATGCCGATACCGTACTACCTAGCAATGCCCTGAGCTTAATCGAGCAGGCACTGGCCACGGGCAGCGCCTGCTGGGGCCGTTTTGATGTGCAAATCGCTGGCACCGTGCGCGGCCTGGGCATGGTCGCCTTCATGATGAATTGGCGCTCGCGGCTCACCGGCATTGCCACCGGCGATCAAGCCCTATTTATGACGCGAGCTGCACTGATCGCCGCCGGCGGTGTGCCTGAACAAGTCATCATGGAAGATGTCGAGCTCAGCAAACAGCTGCGCCAGTTAAGCGCGCCGGTGTGTCTGCGTCAGCGCGTAACGACATCGGGTAGACGCTGGCAGCGCGACGGTTTATGGCCAACGATTTGGCTGATGTGGCGGCTACGTTGGCGCTATTGGCGCGGTGCTTCCGCCGAGACTATTGCTCAGGAATACGCATGACCGCGTTAATTATTTTTGCCAAAGCGCCAACACCAGGCCGCTGTAAAACACGTCTGAGTCCGGCACTTGGCGAGCATGGCGCCGCCGACTTAGCCGCACGCATGCTCGCCACCACCCTCGAATTTGCGCAAGCAGCAGGATTTGCCGAGATCATCTTATGTAGCGATCCAGCACCAGATGATGCCGCGTGGCAAGCTCAGAACCTGCCTGAAAATATCACTTGCGTAGCGCAGGGCGATGGCGATTTAGGCGCACGCATGCAGCGAGCTGCCGAAGCTGCCTTAGTGGATCATAAAGCCGTGATTTTAGTCGGGACCGACTGCGTTGAACTCAACAGCAAGTGGCTGAGCGAGGCCAGTGCAGCGCTCGCCGAACACGATGCTGTCATACATCCCAGCGAAGATGGCGGCTACACATTGCTCGGCCTACGCCCATGCAACACGATTCTTTTCAGCGCGATGCCATGGAGCACGAAGGCAGTAGCTAAACTCACTTATGAGCGCCTCGATGCGCTGGGCTGGAACTACCAAATCCGCGCACTCAGCCGCGACATAGACATTCCAGAAGACCTTATTTACTTGCCCGATCATTGGCCTCTGCCAATGATTCGCTAAACAGAGCTCATCATGAATCCACAGGCATTTTTACTCCTCGCGGCCGCAATCAGCAGCGCACTCATTAGCCTCAAAGCTAGCGCCGACCCCATTGCCTTAAGCCGCTTTACCGAACCCGCCGCCAGCGTGCCAGCGCCATGGCAGCGCGTGATCATCAATAGCAAACTCAAACCCACCGAATATCGCGTGAGCACCATTGATGGCATCACCGGCATCGAGGCCACCGCCGATAACAGCATGGCGCTCATGGGTCGAACGGTCAGCGTTGACCTGACAAAAACGCCGGTGCTGTGCTGGCGTTGGCGCATCGATGCGCCATTGAAAAATGCCAATATGAAAACCAAAGCCGGCGACGATTACGCCGCCCGCGTCTATGTTGCACTCAGCATCCCCACAGAAAAAATGAGCTTTGTCACACGCGCTAAACTCAAACTCGGCCGTGCCATTTTTGGCGATCAAGTGCCCGACGGCGCGCTCAATTACGTCTGGGATAACCGCTACCCTGTTGGCACCTCCATGCCCAACGCTTACACCGACCTGACGCAGATGATCGTGATCAATTCCGGGGCGGCGAAAGCCGGCCAATGGGTTAGCGTGCGCCGTTACTTGAGTGCAGACATTCAAAAATACTTCCCTGATCAAGCAGCAAAACCCGCGCTGCTCGCCGTGGCTTCAGACACCGACAATACCGGTGAAAAAGCCCATGCCTATTTCGCCGATTTCCGTCTCACCACGCGCGATGACACATGCCAGTAATAGGAGCCTCCAAATGACCACATCAACCAATCAGGCCACACTCGATAGCGTGCAGGATTATTACGGCCGCCAGCTGCAATCCAGCGCCGATTTAAAAACCACGGCCTGCTGCGATTTTTCCGCCATGCCGAACTGGCTAAAGCCCTTGCTTAGCAATATCCATCCAGAAGTATTGTCGCGCTACTATGGCTGCGGCCTAGTCTGTCCGCCTTTGCTCGAGGGCTGCCGCGTGCTCGACCTCGGCAGCGGAACGGGGCGCGATGTCTATGCGCTGGCGCAATTGGTCGGTGCCAGCGGCGAAGTCATTGGCGTCGACATGACCGATGAGCAACTGGCCGTAGCAGAGAATCATCGCGCCTGGCATGCCGAGCAATTTGGCTTCGACAATGTGCGCTTTATCAAAGGCTATATTGAAAAACTCGATGAGCTCGGCCTAGAAGACGCCAGCTTCGATGTCATCGTCTCGAATTGCGTGATCAATCTCTCGCCCGACAAAGACGCCGTACTTCGCGAGATTCAACGCCTACTCAAGCCCGGCGGCGAGTTTTATTTCAGCGATGTTTATGCCGATCGCCGAGTGCCCGAGGCCGTACGCGCCGATCCCGTGATTTATGGCGAATGCCTTGGTGGCGCGCTGTATTGGAATGACTTCGTGTCACTGGCTAAACGCCACGGCTTTGCCGACCCACGCTTGGTCGAAGATCGGCCATTGGCGATTACCGACCCCGCCATTGCCGCCGTGACTGGCACGCTGCGCTTCTTCTCGGCGACTTACCGCTTGTTTAAGCTCGATGGCCTAGAGCCCGCTTGCGAAGACTATGGTCAGGCTGTGATTTATCGTGGCAGCGTGCCCGATTTCGCCCATGCTTTTGTGCTCGATAAACACCATTACATCGAGACCGGCAAAGTCTTTCCAGTCTGCGGCAACACCTGGGCCATGCTCGCCGACACGCGCTTTCGCGAGCACTTCGAGTTCATAGGTAACTTCAACACGCACTATGGCTTGTTCACCGATTGCGGCGGCAGCGTGCCGTTTGACGCGACGATAAATGCAGGCAGTAACGATGGCGCCAGTTGCTGCTAATTTCCTAGCAAAACATGACGCTTAAGCGCATCAACTTTTGGAGCGACAGATGAACTTGCGCACCCTCGCCGCACTCGCTTTGATGGCTCTTAGCACCAGCAGTTTTGCTGCCGACACCAAGCTCGTGCTCACCGGCTCCAGCACCATCGCGCCCTTGGCCTTAGAGATTGGCCGCCGCTTTGAATCGCTCAATCCGGGCGTGCGCATTGATGTGCAGTCTGGCGGTTCATCGCGCGGCATTAGCGATGCCCGCTCCGGTCTCGCCGACATCGGCATGGTCTCGCGCGCCTTAAAGCCTGAGGAGGCCGACCTCAAAGCCCACCTCATCGCGCGCGATGGCGTCACCGTCATCACCCATGCCAGCAATCCTGTGAAGGCGCTGAGCAAGGCACAAATTATCGCGATCTACACTGGCAAGATCACCAATTGGAAAACACTAGGCGGGCGCGACCAAGCCATCACCGTGGTCAATAAAGCCGAAGGACGCTCAACGCTGGAGTTATTTACGCAGTTCTTCGGTCTGAAGAATGAGCAAATCCGCGCGCAAGTAATTATTGGCGATAACCAACAAGGCATTAAAACTGTCGCAGGTAACCCGGGTGCTATCGGCTATGTCTCCATTGGCACCGCCGAATACGAAGCCGAAGTCGGCACGCCGATTCGCCTACTCGCGCTCGATGGCGTGAAAGCGCTGGTAGCCAATGTCAGCAACGAAACTTTTCCGCTGGCGCGACCGCTGAACCTCGTGATCACACCTAAGCCTAGCGGTTTAGCCAAGCGCTTTATCGATTTCGCGCAATCCGCTGAGGTGCATGACATCGTCAAGGATCAGTATTTTGTTCCCGTGGCGCGCTGATGCCGCGCTAGCTTTCAGCACTCGCCTACTGGCGCTGTGGTCAGCGGCGCTAGTAGTTTTCATCGCCGCCTTTCTCTTGCGCGAGGCCTGGCCCGTGCTCGTCAACGGCCATTGGCAAGCCTTTTTCACTAGCGATGGCTGGTATCCATCATCCGGCCAATTCAATCTCTGGCCCATGTTGGTGGCGACCTTAGCCGCCAGCCTCGGCGCGATGCTGCTTGCTCTACCACTCGGCATCGCCTCCGCCGTCTTTCTCTGCTTTCACGCGCCCACACCAATTGCCAATGGCTACCGCCGCCTCATCGTGCTGCTCGCCGGCATTCCATCAGTGGTGTTTGGCCTCTGGGGCCTTACCGTGATAGTGCCGCTGATTGCGCAAATCGCCCCGCCGGGTGCGAGCCTGCTTGCTGCCATCTTAATTTTAGCGCTGATGATTCTGCCCACCGTGGCGCTGACAAGCGAAGCCGCCATCGCTGCCGTACCAGTGCACTATGCTCACGGCGCCTTCGCACTGGGCTTGAGTCGCGCCAGCTGCGAATGGCGCGTGGTCGTGCCCGCCGCCCGTGCCGGTATCGCCAGTGGAGCTTTGTTGGCGATGGGCCGCGCGCTCGGCGAGACCATGGCCGTACTCATGGTCGCTGGCAACGTGGTGCAAATCCCCGGCAGCGTGTTTGATTCCGTGCGCGTACTCACCGCCAATATGGCGCTGGAAATGGCCTATGCCACCGGCAACCATCGCGCCAGCTTATTTGTTACCGGCGTCGTGCTCATGGCCTTAGTTGCCGTATTGGCCTGGTGGGCGCATCGCCATAGCGCGCGCGGAGTCACCTATGCACAGTAAGCGCATGAGCCTAATGGCAAACCCGCGCACAGTGCTCAGCAGCCAGTTAATCTCGGCGCTACTCTGGCTCTGCGCCGCACTCGTCACCGGTATTTTTGCGTGGATACTTATCG
>CAXIBK010000053.1:0-11519 GCA_964022225.1 uncultured Paraperlucidibaca sp. | reverse complement strand
AGCGCGCCTGAAGCAACAAGCAAGTGAGGCGGCTTATCGTGGCAATAGGCAGAGCCAAGCCGATACCTTAGCTGCACATGCTGAGGCTCTATTATTAGAGGACCAGCTGCAGGCTTTAGAGTCTGCACTGCAACAAGCACAGTTTGATTTAGCACGATGGGTCGGCGATGAGTCCAACAATGCAGTATTGATCAATCCGCCTAATAGTTCACGAACGCACTTAGATGGTATGAGTCTTAAGGAGCACTTACTTCGTCATCCTGATTTAGTGATGCTCAGCCAACGCATTGATTTAGCCAAAACAGAGGCCGACTTAGCAGAGTCTGCGAAGTCACCAGACTGGACGGTGTCATTGAGCTATGCCAAAAGAAGCTCAGCATTTTCAGACATGATGTCATTGGGTGTTTCAGTTCCGTTGCAGTGGGGGCAGTCGCGCCGTCAAAATCGTGAGATAGCCTCAAAATTGGCCCAAGTGGAGCAGGCTCAAGCCGCTCTTGACGATATGTTCGATAGTCATCTCGCCGAGATTAGCGGGCAGTTGGATCGTTGGCACTCCAATCAATTACGAGCCAAGCGTTATCGAGAGCAAATTATCCCGCTTCAAACGCTGCGAGCAAAGGCCGTCAATGCGCAATGGCGTGGCGGCAGTGCCACATTAGCCGACGTATTTGCCGCTAGGCGTGCACTCCTAAGTACAGAGCTAGATGCTTTATTGATAGACATGCAGGTCGATTTAGATTGGGTCGATCTAGAGTTTTTATTGCCTGAAAATGCGGGAGATGCGTCATGAGCCGTACGAAGAAACTAATCATTGCTATTGTACTTATTGTGCTCATTAGCGGTGGTGCTTGGTACTTTTATGCGCCAACACACACCATGCCTATGTCTGCCGATATGCATCATGGCGAGGCTGACCAGGCTAACACGGAGCAGCGTAAGGTGCTGTATTGGCATGACCCCATGGTGCCTGGGCAGCGCTTCGATAAGCCGGGCCCGTCGCCATTTATGGATATGCAGTTAGTGCCGGTTTATGCCGATGATTCGGAAACTGCAGGCGGCGTTAGTATTAGCCCTCAAACACAACAAAATCTAGGAATTCGTACAGCTGTGCTGCGAACGGGTGAGATAACAAAAGAGGCTGTTGTGCAGGGTAGTGTGGTGTGGAATGAGCATGCGATAGACGTTATCTCTGCGCGAGCAACGGGCTTTGTTGCGCGGCTATACGTTCGCGCTGCCATGGAAACGGTTAAACAGGGGCAGGCTCTGGCTGATATCTACGTCCCCGACTGGATTGCGGTGCAGGAAGAGTATTTGCTAACTCGTGAGCTTGGCGGCGAGATAGGGCAGCAGCTTAAGGTTGGTGCTAAGCAACGCATGCGTGTGGCTGGCATGACGGATTCACAGATTGCTGATGTTGTACGTGATGGCAAGGTGCATGCTCGATTGACAATACGAGCACCTCGAAGTGGCGTGCTGTCGGAGCTAAACGTTCGCGAAGGCGAGACAGTGAGCTTAGGCATGCCCTTATTTCGTGTGAGCGGGCTAAACCCTATTTGGTTGGATGCTAATGTGCCGGAGTCGCTGATGGCGTCGTTGCATGTGGGTGATAGCGTTGAAGTCACAACGGTAGCTCGTGGCAATAAGCACTACACTGGCAAAGTGGCTTTGTTACCGCCCGATATTGATCAGATGACTCGAACGCAACGCGTTCGCATTGAGCTGGCCAACCCGCATGGCGAGCTAGTACCTGGCCAGTTTGCCTCGCTTGTCATCAAGCAAAAATCGGTAGCAAATGCACTACTGGTGCCAACCGAGGCAATCATCGCAACAGGTAGTGGAAAGCTTGTGTTTACCGTCAATGATGATGGCAAATTTAATCCGAACACTGTGACCACTGGCCTTGAAAGCGACTCTGAAACAGAGGTCCTATCTGGCCTAAACGCCGGCCAACAAGTGGTGGTTTCTGGGCAGTTTCTAGTGGACTCGGAGGCCAGCCTAAAAGGTGTGCTGAGCCGTATGCAGGAGTCAGCACCATGATTGCCCGCTGCATACGTTGGTCGATCGCCAATCGGCCATTGGTACTACTGGCAAGTATTATGCTGACAGTTTTAGGCCTCTGGTCGGCTATTAAAACACCACTTGATGCATTGCCGGATCTCTCTGACACCCAAGTCATTGTGCGGACAACGTGGCCAGGGCAGTCGCCACAACTGATTGAAAATCAAGTTACTTATCCGATGACAACGACCATGTTGTCGGTGCCCGGGGCAAAAACAGTTCGGGGTTACTCCTTCTTTGGCGACTCGTACGTCTACATTATTTTTGAAGATGGCACCGATCAGTACTGGGCACGATCGCGTGTGCTGGAGTATTTGAGTCAAGTACAAGCGCAATTGCCCGCGCAAGCAAAAGCCGTACTGGGGCCTGATGCCACGGGGGTGGGTTGGGTCTACGAATATGCCTTGATTGACCGAACAGGGCAGCACGACTTATCGCAACTGCGAACACTGCAAGACTGGTTCTTAAAGTATGAGCTCAAGACAGTAGAGAACGTCGCTGAAGTGGCCAGCATCGGTGGCATGGTGAAACAGTATCAAGTAGTGCTGGATCCCGAAAAGCTTCGCGCCTACAACATCACACATGAGCAAGTACTCACTGCCATTGGCAACGCAAACCAAGAGGCTGGTGGCTCGGTGGTTGAGCTGGCCGAGGCCGAATACATGGTGAAAACCAATGGCTATCTTCGCGGCATTAGCGACTTTAAGCTGATTCCCTTGGTGGCGACCGCCGCCGGTGTGCCTGTTTATTTGGGCGATGTGGCTCGTATTCAGATTGGCCCTGAGATGCGTCGTGGCATAGCGGAGCTTAATGGAGCGGGCGAGGTGGCCGGCGGCGGGAGGATCATGCGCTCGGGCGCAAAGGCCCTGAGTCCCGTTGCGGCAGGACAGGCGAAGCTCAAGAGCCTGCAAGCCAGTTTGCCGACAGGTGTTGAGGTGGTTCCAGTTTATGATCGTTCTCAGCTGATTAAGCGTGCAGTGAGTAATCTCGGGATTAAATTACTCGAAGAGTTTCTCGTGGTTGCCTTGGTTTGTGCGCTATTCCTCTTTCACTTTCGGTCAGCACTGGTTGCTATTATTTCGCTACCACTTGGCATATTAACGGCATTTATCATCATGCGCATGCAGGGCATCGATGCCAACATCATGTCGCTGGGCGGTATTGCCATTGCTATTGGTGCGATGGTCGATGCCGCCATTGTCATGGTGGAAAATGCGCATAAGCACCTTGAGACCTGGCGACACGAACATGATGGCGCAGAGCCCGATAGTGCTTCACGTTGGCAGCTGATTACTGAGTCTGCTGTGGAAGTGGGGCCAGCGTTGTTTTTCTCGCTGCTGATCATCACCTTGTCATTTGTGCCGGTGTTTTCGCTGCAAGCGCAAGAGGGGCGACTATTTGCGCCGCTTGCCTTCACCAAAACCTATGCTATGGCAGCTGCTGCGGGCTTGGCAATTACCTTAGTTCCGGTGTTGATGGGTTACTTGCTGCGCGGACGTATTCCCAACGAGCGAGATAACCCAATTAATCGCGGCTTAATTCGAGCCTATGAGCCGATTTTAAATACTGTGCTCAAGCGCCCCCTGGCAACGCTTGCGATAACGGCATTGGTGGTCATGCTCAGCCTGTGGCCGCTATCACGACTTGGTGGTGAGTTTATGCCGCCATTGGATGAAGGCGACTTGCTTTATATGCCATCGGCATTGCCCGGCTTATCGATTGCTAAGGCTTCTCAATTACTGCAACAAACGGATCGACTCATTAAAACCGTGCCAGAGGTAGAGAGTGTGTTTGGCAAAGCGGGGAGAGCAGATACGGCCACCGATCCTGCGCCAATCACTATGTTTGAAACGACCATACGTTTTAAGCCGCGAGAGCAATGGCGCGCTGGTATGACGCCAGACAAGCTGATAGAAGCGCTTGATCAAGCGGTGCAAGTACCAGGCTTGTCGAATATCTGGGTTCCGCCCATTCGCAACCGTATTGATATGCTGGCGACCGGGATTAAGAGCCCAGTGGGTGTAAAGGTATCTGGCGCTAGCATGGCTGAGATCGACCGTTTGACCGCTGAGATTGAGAGCGTATTAAAACCGGTGCCCGGGGTGACTTCGGTATTGGCTGAGCGATTAACCGGCGCGCGATACATTGATGTTGATATTCGGCGAGAGTCGGCGGCGCGTTATGGACTCTCTATTGCCGATGTTCAAGGCATCGTCAGCTCGGCCATTGGTGGCGTAAACATTGGCGAAACCGTTGAGGGCTTGCAGCGCTTTCCCATCAACGTGCGCTATCCACGTGATAATAGAGATTCACTAACCTCACTAAATAATCTGCCGATTGTCACGGCGACCGGCGCTCAAATTCGCCTAGCTGATGTGGCGTCGTTACGCATTGCCGATGGGCCGCCGATGTTGCGCAGCGAGAATGCGCGCTTGTCGGGCTGGGTCTATGTCGATGTGCGTGGTCGCGATTTGCGTTCAGCTGTTAACGATATGCAACAAGCTGTTGCCGACTCGATCAAACTACCTTCGGCCTATGCGATCTCGTGGTCGGGGCAATTTGAGTTTTTAGAGCGGGCCACTGCACGTCTGATGTGGGTTGTGCCAGGCACGTTGATGATTATTTTTATCTTGTTGTACATGACTTTCAGGCGCTTCGATGAGGCTTTATTGATCATGCTCACCATGCCTTGTGCATTGGCTGGTGGGGTCTGGCTGTTGTGGCTCTTAGGACATCATTTATCGGTGGCAAGCGGTGTTGGTTTCATTGCTTTAGCTGGTGTGGCTGCTGAGTTTGGTGTCATCATGCTGTTGTACTTGAAGCAGGCTTGGCAGCGCCGCGTTGCGCAGGGGCGGTGTTCTCGAGCGGACTTACTCGACGCCATTCATGAAGGTGCATTATTGCGAGTTCGCCCGAAGGCGATGACCGTAGCCGTGATTATCGCTGGCTTGCTTCCTATCATGTGGGGCAGTGCTGCTGGCTCGGAAGTCATGCAACGGATTGCTGCACCGATGATTGGCGGCATGTTAACGGCACCATTGTTGTCGATGCTGGTGGTGCCGGTAGCGTTTTACTTTATGCGTAGAGGCGAAGCACGATAGTGCCAATGAAGACGGTGTTGTTGTGTAGCGACGCCGTCTCATTTCAGCTTGCTAGGAAGTTCGTGTTACTTTAATTTAAATAACGGTCGGTTTACGTCGTATCTTAGCGTTGTAAACGGATTAAGCGACATAACGAATATTGAGCCTTTTGCTAAATGAGCCACACCCTGCGAATAGCCAAGAAGCGCCGGCTATCACTATCATTGATGGTGATGCTGCTGCTGCATTGGACTTTTAGCTCGTGTGTAGCATTAGCGGACACTCTCTGCCTTGAGCCAGACGGAGTAGTGGTTTGGGAGAATGCTGAAGATCCCTGCCATCTGACCGCTGCTGAGGGCGCCGCCGATAAGCCATGCGTGGACTATCAAGCTCAAGATGGTCATGACGACCATTCCGCGGTATATGCCAAGCTGCAACTCACAGACTCATCAGCAAGTATTGCACCGCTTTATATCGGTCCAATCGATGCAGCTGGCAGTTTGATTCGGCTGAAACGGCCAGATGCGACTGGTCCACCAGTCACACGCTTCTCTATTATTGTTCGCGAAACAGCCTACCTGCACATTTGATTTCCTTCGTTGACCTCTGGAGCCCGGCGTTTGCTTGGCATCGAAATGTCTTCAAGGAACTATCATGTCTCGTTTATTGTTTATATCTATTTTGTTGGCCACTGGGTTGTGGTCAACCGTACTTTCTGCAGCGGCCTTAAGTCTTTCGGAGGCCACTCAGCGAGTCTTAACAAAAAATCCGCAAATCTCGCTGAGTGATGCACTTGAACAAGCTGCTGCTGGTCGCGCGAGCCAGGCGGGTATATTGCCCAATCCTGAGCTGAGCTATCAGCTCGAGGATTTTTCTCGAGATACCCAACGTTCGGCCAATCAGGCCACTACAACCTTCAGCCTCAGTCAGCAGTTTTCATTGCCAGGAAAGCGAAGTGCGCGTATGGCAGTGGCGAACGATGAGCAAGCCTTGGTTAAGGTAGATGGCCTATCTCAACGCTTAAGCTTGATTCGGCTGACACACGATCGCTACGCTGAGGCTGTAGCAGCTCAAGAGCAGTTAAGCATTGCAGAACAAAGTCATGTGCTAGCCAAGCAAGCCTATGATGCCGTGTCGGCACGAGTAGATGCAGGTAGGGTGTCGCCTATTGAATTATCTCGTGCTTCAGTTGCGCTTAAGGCGGCACAGCGTGAGGTCGCAACTCAAAAGCAATTTCAGCTGCTTGCACAGCGTCAATTAGCCTCTCTTTGGGGCGAGCGTGAGCTCGTTGAATCATTGACTGGTTCGCTAGTATTGCCTCAGTCGCTGACTGAAGACGTTGCACCAATCAATAAAATTCCTTTACTCAAACGTGCTGATATTCAAGTAAAGAAAGAGCAGGCAGCACTTCGTTTGGCTCAGGCAGAGCGTGTTCCCGACTTTACGTTGATGGCAGGCATGAAGCGCGATGCTGATACGCGTGATGAAAGTTTGCTGATAGGGGTGTCCATACCCATACCGCTGTTTAATCGAAATCAAGGCTCCGTGCTCAGTGCTAGATCAGAGCTTGCTGCAGCAGAAGCTGAGCAGGCATTGATAAAACAGCAGTGGGTCACCCTTAGAGATCAACTTGAGACGCAGCGAGCAGCAAGTTACCAAGAAGCCTTGCAGTTACGTGATGACGTGTTGCGAGTTGCTCGTGAGGCAGCTGAAGCCACTCAAATTGGCTATCAGGCAGGTAAGTTTTCGTTACTGGATTTACTCGATGCACAACGTATTTTAATTGATTCGCAGAGCCAGTACTTGTCGGCTCGTCTCTCATTCTTTCGCAGCAATGCAGCTCTAAATGAGTTGCTTGGTTTCGTGCATTCAGACGGAAATTCACTATGAATATTAAGCAAAATATTGGGCTTGGCGTGCTGGCAATTGCAGTGGGCGCTGGCGTCATGTGGTGCATTGTTGAATACAGCCCACTAAAGCACCAACATGAAGTTCATCTAACTGCAGAGTCATCTGGGTCAAATGTAACTGATGAAAAAAATCACGACGAGTCAAGCCATGTGAAGCTAAGTGAGCAGCAGCTAGCTGCCAACGGCTTAGCAATTGAAGTGGCGAAAAAAAGTGATTTTGTTCCGTCATTGGCGTTGCCGGGGCAATTGACGTTAAACACGGATAGAGAGGCTCGCGTTTCATCACCAGTATCTGGCACGGTGCGTTCTGCACCTGTCCAAATTGGAAGTAAAGTTAGCGTAGGTGACGTTTTAGCAACGATTGAAAGTGCGCAGCTTTCAGACGCTTCAGCGCGCTACCTATCAGCCCAGGCGCGTTTAGCATTAGCGCAATCGGTTTTTTCGCGTGAGAAGTCGTTGTGGGATAAAAAGATTAGCGCGGAGCAAGATTTTTTAGCGGCTCAGGCTGTATTGGCAGAGTCTCGTATTGAAGCTCAGAGCGCATTGCAGAGCTTGATGTCATTAGGGCTGAGTGAAAAATCGGCTAGAAACTTAAAGGCTGGCAGCCATCTTGCGCAATTTAGCCTAAGAGCACCTATTTCAGGCACTTTACTGAGTAAAGAGCTAACAATCGGAGAGACGGTCGACAGCGAGAAGCCACTAATGAGAGTTGCTGATCTGTCCGTGTTGTGGATTGACTTGGCTATTCCAGTTAGTGAACTGGCGAGTGTTCAAGTCGGTCAATCGGTATGGGTTCGCAATAAATCTGGGCAAGAGACTCAAGGCAGCGTGGTTTTTGTGCAGCCTGAACTCGATCCTGCAAGCCGAAGTGGCTCTGTACGAGTGCAGATTGATAATACGCTTGGCGTGTGGCGCTCAGGTGAATTTGTCGACGCTTCGATACAAACAGGCAAACCCCAGCAGCTGATTAGCGTGCCTGCATCATCTGTCTTGATGATTGAAAATGTGCCGTCAGTATTTATAGAAGAGAAAAATGGCTTGACTCCACGTGCCGTGGCGCTTGGTCGCCGTAGCGGCGCTCAGCAAGCGGTATTAAGTGGTTTAGAGGAGGGAGAGCGCTTTGCTACGGGTAATGTTTTTGTGCTCAAAGCCGATTTAGGAAAATCGGAGGCTGCGCATGATGACTAATCTATCCCAGACCAGCCTGGAGCACCGTCATGCTCGATAAAGTCATTAATTTTTCTCTAGCGCAGCGTTACTTAGTGGTTGTTTTGGTGCTTTTGATGGCGAGCTTTGGTGTGTACTCGCTACAGAAGCTACCCATTGATGCCGTACCTGACATCACCAATAACCAAGTGCAAATAAACACAGTGTTGTCAGGATTATCGCCTGAGGATATCGAAAAGCAGGTGACCTACCCGATCGAGAGTGCGCTGGCAGGTATTGCTGGCCTTCAGTCAACACGGTCGTTATCACGAAATGGCTTTTCGCAAGTAACGGCGGTTTTTAATGATGATGTTGATATCTACTTCGCAAGAAATCAGGTCACTGAGCGGCTGAATGAGGCCAAAGAATCGTTGCCTGATAAGGCTTCGCCTCGCATGGGTGCGATCTCTACTGGTCTCGGCGAAGTGTATATGTGGGCCGTTAAGTTTTCTCACCCACAAGGCAAGGATGCAGATGTTAATGACGGCCAGCCGGGTTGGCAGTCTGATAAGAGTTATCTAACACCTGAGGGTGAGTATCTGCGCAGTGCCGTGGCGCAAGCCGCCTATTTGCGTACGGTTCAGGACTGGATTATTCGTCCACAGCTTAAAGGCTTGCCCGGTATAGCGGGCGTAGACAGCATTGGGGGTTATGCCAAGCAGTATCACGTCCAGCCTGATCCCTTGAAGTTAAGGGCGTATGGACTGTCGTTAAATGATGTGGTTGAGGCATTGGAGGTGGCAAATCAAAGTCGTGGAGGAGGCTATATAGAGCCACAAGGCGAATCTTATTTAGTTCGTGTTGATGGCCGATTAAAAACCTTAAATGACATTGCCAACACTGTTGTCTCCACTCGAAACAATACGCCGATCTATATGCGAGATATCGCTCGTGTGGAGATTGGCGAAGAGCTGCGCACAGGTTCAGCCAGCGAAAATGGACAGGAGGTGGTGATTGGTACGGCGTTAATGCGAATTGGAGAGAATTCGCGCACGGTTGCCATCGCTGTCGATAACAAGTTGGCCGATATTCGTAGAAGCCTGCCGCCTGGTATTGAAGCGCAGACTGTGTTGAATCGCAGTAAATTGGTGAATGCCACGGTTGCGACAGTGGCGAAAAATCTTAGCGAGGGTGCACTGCTTGTTATTGTTGTGCTCTTTCTGATGCTAGGCAATGTTCGCGCTGCATTGATTACTGCAATGGTGATTCCGCTAACGGTGCTGTTGATGAGCACTGGCATGGTGAAGCTGGGTATAAGTGGAAATTTAATGAGCCTAGGCGCATTGGATTTCGGTCTGATAGTCGATGGCGCCATTATTATTGTTGAAAATTGCTTAAGTCGATTGTCAGCTAGTCAGCATCGACTAGGGCGGCCTCTGAGTTTAGATGAGCGATTGTCGGGGGTTTTGGCAGCAACTCGTGAGATGGTGCGTCCATCGGTGTTTGGTCAGGCCATCATTATTACGGTGTATTTACCGATTTTGGCGCTCGAAGGTGTCGAAGGGAAAATGTTTCACCCAATGGCTGCAACAGTAATTTTGGCGTTATTGGCGGCGTTTGTTTTGTCTCTGACGTTGATTCCAGCGCTAGTTGCTATCTTCTTTACCGGCACTATCGATGAGAAAGAAAGCAAAATTGTTGGTAAGGCGCATGAGCTGTATGAGCCTGCGTTAGCGTGGGCATTGCGTTGGCCAAAAAAGATTATTGTATCCGCTTTGGCGTCATTTGCTGTGGGTGTCATCGTGTTCACGCAGCTTGGTCAAGAGTTCGTCCCAACGTTGGATGAAAAAGACATTGCCATGCATGCTTTGCGAATTCCGAGTACCGGCATCAAGCAGTCCAGCCAAATGCAGTTGCAAGTTGAAAACACGGTGATGCAGTTTAAAGAGGTAGCATTTGTATTCTCAAAAACAGGTACTGCCGAGATGGCGGCAGACCCTATGCCACCCAGTGCATCAGATACCTTTATTATTTTAAAGCCACGTGATCAATGGCCAGATCCAAGCCTGGCTAAATCTGAATTGATTGAGCGCATAGAGCATAAAGTGGCCGAGTTGCCGGGCAACAATTATGAATTTACACAGCCTATTCAGATGCGCTTTAACGAGCTGCTTTCTGGTGTCAGAGCGGATGTTGCGGTCAAGGTGTTTGGTGACGAGTTTCCGCAAATGTTGGCTACGGCTAATGAGGTGGCCCAAGTTTTACGCGGCGTAGCAGGGGCGAGTGAAGTCAAAGTAGAGCAAGTTGAAGGCCAAGCCTTACTCGATATTGACTTTGATCGAGATGCGTTAGCGCGCTTTGGGCTTCGTATGGGCGATGTTCAAGAGATGGTGACCGCGGCGATCGGTGGTAGGCAGGCAGGTGAAATATTTGAGGGTGACCGGCGCTTTGCAGTGATGGTGCGGTTACCAGAGTCTGTGCGCTCTGATTTAGATCAGTTGCGCGCACTGCCGGTGGCTGTGGCCAGTTCGACAACTGATCAGCGCTTTATCACCCTTGGCAGTATTGCTGCCTTAACGCTGCGAGATGGCCTAAATCAAGTCAGCCGAGAGGACAGCAAACGCCGTGTTGTTGTTGCGGCTAATGTCCGTGGTCGTGACTTGTCTTCATTCGTTGAGGAGGCACAGAAAGCCATTGATGAGCAGGTGCGTTTACCCTCAGGCAGTTGGTTGGTGTGGGGTGGGCAGTTTGAAAACCTTCAGGCTGCTAAGTCACGTCTTATGATAGTTGTTCCAGTCTGTTTTGGTCTGATTCTCATTTTGCTGTTTATGGCTCTGGGTAGTGTTCGTCAAGCCGTGCTGGTGTTTACGGCAGTGCCGTTAGCGTTATCGGGAGGTGTACTTGCTCTCTGGGCTTTTGGTATCTCGTTTTCAATAACGGCAGCAATTGGTTTTATTGCACTGTCAGGCGTGGCCGTACTCAATGGTTTGGTGATGGTCAGTCGTATCAATCAGCTACGTGACGAGGGCTTGTCACTATTTGCTGCCGTAGAGCAAGGGTCGTTATCCCGCTTAAGACCAGTATTGATGACGGCCATGGTCGCTTCATTAGGGTTTGTACCGATGGCGCTCGCTACGGGAACGGGTGCTGAGGTACAAAAACCATTAGCCATTGTTGTGATAGGCGGCTTAATGACCAGCACATTGCTAACCTTGTTAGCCTTGCCGGCAATGTATCGTTTAATTGAGCGATGGAGCGAGGAGAAGCAACATGTCTGATTGCTGCAATGATAGCTGCACAAGTCAAACACCAGTAACGGATGCAC
>CAXIBK010000052.1:0-11706 GCA_964022225.1 uncultured Paraperlucidibaca sp. | reverse complement strand
GTTTCGATGACCTGGCCATCTTTGTCGCTCATTAAGTAGGTGCGGTTACCGTGCAACACGCCTGGGCGACCGGCATTCAATGGCGCTGAATGTTGGCCATCACCAGCACTAATACCATGCCCTGCGGCTTCCACGCCGTAAATCTTCACGGTCTCATCGGCTAAAAATGGATGAAATAAGCCTATGGCATTTGAGCCGCCACCAACGCAGGCAACCAAGGCATCAGGCAATTTTCCAGTCTGCTCTAAACATTGGCGGCGCGCTTCGCGGCCAATGACTGACTGGAAGTCGCGCACCATCATTGGGTATGGGTGTGGGCCAGCAACGGTGCCAATGATGTAAAATGTGGTATCGACGTTGGTAACCCAGTCGCGCATAGCTTCGTTCAAGGCATCTTTCAGCGTTTTCGAGCCTGATGTCACCGGAACTACCGTCGCGCCCAAAAGCCTCATGCGATAGACGTTTGGTGATTGACGCTTAACATCTTCGGCGCCCATATAGACCACGCACTCCATGCCCAAGCGCGCGGCAATAGTAGCCGTGGCAACGCCGTGTTGGCCCGCGCCCGTCTCGGCAATCACACGAGTTTTGCCCGATAGCTTAGCCAGCAAAGCCTGACCAATGGTGTTGTTAATTTTATGCGCGCCAGTGTGGTTTAAGTCTTCTCGCTTAAGATAGATTTGTGCACCACCGAGCTCACGACTCCAACGTTCGGCGTGATATAGCGGCGATGGTCGGCCAACATAGTGCGCTCAATCGTGATCAAACTCTGCCAGAAAATCAGGATCGTTTTTTAGTCTTGCATAAAGCTGATCGAGCTCATCAAGTGCGGCCATTAGGGTTTCTGAGGCGAAACGACCACCGTGGATGCCAAAATGACCGCGAGCATCGGGAAACTGAGAAAAATCAATGGACTGCGGTGCACTCATGCTGCTTGAACTCCTGCCATAAAGGCGATTAATTTTTCGGCACTCTTAATGCCCTTAGCTGACTCAACGCCACCACTCACATCAACGGCATAAGGATTTGTTGCGCGAATGGCATCAGCTACATTAGACGCGCTTAGGCCGCCTGCCAACACCACACGCTTAGACAATTCTTTAGGAACTTGCTGCCAATCGAAGCATAGACCAGTGCCACCAGGCTGACTGGGGTGCCATGCATCGAGCAAAATCGCAGCAGCAGATGGGTAGTCACGCATACGTGCGGCAATGTCGTCGCCAGGCTGAACGCGTAAGGCTTTGATATAAGGACGTTGAAATTGCTGGCAGTAGGCTTCTGTTTCATCGCCGTGAAATTGCAAAAGGCTTAATGGTGCGGTCGCTAACGTAGCATGTACTTGATGGGCGGGAGCATCGACAAAGAGCCCAACAGTGCTCACAAATGGCGGCAAGCTAACGATGATGGCGGCAGCCTGAGCTGCGCTCACGGCGCGTGGGCTAGGCTCATAAAACACAAAGCCCAAGGCGTCTGCACCAGCCGTAATAGCGTGAAGTGCATCTTCCGTGCGGGTGATACCGCAGATTTTAACGCGCGTTCTTGCGCGAATAGGCAATGACACCGTGCTGACACCCTTGGCCAAATCAGCCTGCGAGTGTAACAAAGGCCGTGCTTAGTGGCACGGCCTGAGCCTCGTAATTAGCGACGATTACGGATTTTATCGATCAGGAAGAAAACCAATAAAATTAAGAAAACAAATAGGACCATGATGCGAGCAAACAACTGATACGGCTTCAGTGTAGAGGTCGCTGGAGCTACCAGCGTCTCATCACTAACCACTGTAGCCGCAGCCACTGCTTGAGCATTAGCAGTTTCGCTGTCTGCCTCAAGCTCATTTTCAGCAGCTGAACCAGCCTCAACAATGAGCATGTCATCTGTAGAAGCTGCTACTGCGTCACCTGTAGATGCAGGCGAATCTGCTTCGGTAGTTATATCCGCGGCAACAGCCTCTTTAGCTGCAGAGCTTTTGGCTGCTGCGCTATCAAAAGCCGCAATTCGCGCTTCCAAATCAGCCACTTGCGCTTTCGCTGCTTTAAGCCCTTGCTCAAGAGCCGCACGGTCTTGCGAGCTTGTCGAGGCATTTGATTGAGCAGGTTTAGCTGCTTGAATAGGAGCTGCGACAACATCAGCAGATTTTTTAGTGATCGGTGCAGTAGACTTCTTGCTTGGTGCTGGCATTTCTACAGCGGCTTTACTAGCATCTGCTTTAGCTACCGGAGCTACAGACTCAACCGTTGGGTTATATGGCTTGGCCTGTGGCTGAATAGATACAGGCTTGGTTGCATTAGAGACGGCAGGCTTTGAATCAGTCACCTCAACCGGCTTCTTCTCAGGCGTAATTTTAACTACTGAGCGCTCAGGTGGCGGGTTTTTCGCAGCAATAGGTTGCAGGCCTAAATCCGATCCCACCTGCTGCAAGCGACCTTCACCAGCCGTACTAATATTCACGACAAATGACACGCGCTCATCTGGGAAGGCATTAGCTGTAGTGGCTCGTGCCACCACGTGAAAGTTGGGCAGCGTAATCATTTGGAAGCGAACTTCATCACCCCAGCTTGGGCGCTTTAGGCCTAAGCGAGCATGCTCAGCCTCACTGGCAACACGAATTTGAACTTCACTGGCGCTGGTAACGGCTAGGTCAGCCAGCTCAATATCCATGCGTAACGGCTGATTGGCGGCTGACCACGCCGACATATTTTCAACCGTGAATGCTTGCGCAGTTGCACTTAAGCCTAAAGTAGCTATCGCCAAACAAGTAGCTTGAAATAGTTTCTGCACAGACGTTCTCCGATGATCAGATTATTTTTATATGTTGCGCAGTAAACTCGCAAATGAGCTTGCTGCCAAGTACTGCGCCAATTTTATGACAACTTTCAGATAGCTTAACAGTCACGCAACCGGCCAAGCCGATAGCCAACTTGGGCCTAAAGCTTCGCGCGGCAACTCATCTGGATATTGAGCGTCGACAAAATACAAGCCATCTGGAGCTGCCGTAATGCCTCCCGCGCTACGATTACCACTGGCAAGCACCTCGGCCGCCCAAGCCGATTCAGCACTTCCCTGCCCTATCGCGAGTAATACGCCGACGATATTGCGCACCATATGATGCAGAAAGCCATCGGCCTGAATATCCAAACGAATCAATGGTCCGCGTCGCTCAATATTAATGAAATGAACATTGCGTACAGGCCGATTAGATTGGCAAGCAACTGCACGATAGGCACTGAAATCATGGACACCGACCAAATGCTGAGCGGCCTCGTGCATGCGCTCTGCGTTGAGCGCATGGTAATGCCAAGTTGCTCGCCCGGTTAAATGGCTGGAGCGACGTGGATGGTTATAAATAATGTAGTGGTAGCGGCGCGCTGTGGCTTGAAAGCGCGCATGAAAATCATCACGAATCGGCGTTAGCCAACGTAGAGTAATACTCTCGGGCAAACAGGTATTGACGCCCATTAGCCAGTTACGCTCGGTACGAATTGATGGGCTATTGAAATGGGCGATCATGCCTGAAGCATGCACGCCGGCATCGGTGCGGCCGGCACCATGAACAATGACAGGATGATTGGCGACTTTGCTGAGCGCCGCCTCTAGCGTAGCTTGAACACTAGCAACGCCAACTTGCTGAGTTTGCCAGCCACGATAAAAACGGCCATCGAACTCGATGCCGATGGCATAGCGTTGAGTCATCAAATTTGCGCTTAACCTAGCTCATCAATAAGTGCTTTAGCGCGCGCACGCTGCTCGCTAGTGCCACCTTCAACAACACGATCGAGCAATTGACGTGCAGCATCAACTTCGTTCATATCCAAATAGGCTTGAGCTAAGTCAAGACGAGTTTGGAACGCTTCAGATTCGTTGTCATTAAGGAAGTCGTACTCATCTTCAGTTTCTTCATCTTCAGCTGGCTCATCAGCATAGCTACCCAATGAGGATGAGCCCGCTGTTAAACCCGCAAAAGTTTCATCGAAAGTAGGTTCGGTACGAGTCTCCGCCGCAGCTTCGATAGCGTCTTCTTGCGGGCTATCTGGAGCTAACTCTGCTGCACTTGCAGCTTCTTTGTTTTGAGCACGTTGTCGCAGCAAAACCACAAATAGCAGCAGCCAAAAGATGCCCGCAGCTAACCACCACAGCCAGTTATTGTCATGTTCCGATGATTGATCGCTGACAGCATTGACCGCATCATCTACCACTGGCTCACCGCGCTCCATAGCAGCTAAACGCTCATCTAACACCTGCAAACGTTTATCGGCATCGGCATTTTCTTCATTTAATGCAGCTAATCGATCGCGCAATTGTAAGCGTTTGTCGAGCAGGCTCACGCGCTCTTTCTCTGCTTCGGCTAAAGCGCTAGCGGCAGCGTCGCTGCCTGAACTTTTAGCAGCGCCACTAGCACCACCACTATTTTTGCCAGGTGAGACCAGCGTCAAATTAGCATCAGTACTGGCTTCATCATTTTCAGCACCTGCTGCTGCAACCACTGGCTTCTTCAGTGCCGGCTCAAGCAAGCCTTCTGCCTGCTTTAAAGCTTTTTGATACCAACGATTGGCTTCGCGTTCAGTTGGAATTTCGATAGTTTTAGTGTCAGGCAGACTAAGGCTGGCACCGGCGCGAATAAGGTTTATATTGCCGTCGACAAAAGCTTTAGGGTTGCTTTCACGAATGATTTTTTGACGTTGATTCAGGCTTAAGTCTTGATCCCATTCACTGGCAATTTGGCTCAATGTATCGCCGTGACGAACTAAAATTTGGCCACTGCGAGCCTGCACTGGGCTTTCAACCTCCGGCACTGCGGCAGGCTTTTTAACAGCTTTTGGCCGAACAGGAATAACGACTGTAGATTCTGTTGTGGGTAAAGCCGCTGGGCCTGTCGACTCCTCCACAACACTGTCGATTGCTGGCAACGCACTACCTGCCGCTGGCAAGCTAACGCTGACTTGCTGCAAGCGCACATGGCCCGGCCAACTCAGTTGCACTAAGAAGCTTTGCTCACTAGTGGATGCCAACGCTGAAGCCTTACCACGCACTTGCAGCTGGCCATTGGCATCACGCACGGTGGTAAACACCATCTGATCTAACCACACTGGGCGTTGCATCCCCAGAAGTGCGTGATCGGCAGCAGTTGCTGCTGTAACTCGAATGCCATCGTCAGCAATACCTTCGCTGTCGATGATGGCAATTTGTACTGCCAGAGGTTCGCCAACACGTGATTGCGGGCGTATTTCACCGACGGAGACAGCCAATGCAGGCGTCGTCAACATCAGGCCTAGGGCCACAAAGGCGGCGTATTGCAGGCCGTGGCGCATGGGTTGTCTCCTTGGTGTACGTATTTTTCTTGTCGAGATAATGCCGCTTTATCCTAAATTCATCAAGACGTTAAGCACAGGGCGAACCAGCCCAGCACGAATCGGGTCGGCAATAATCCAGAGCGAGCCGCGATTATCGCTTACCTGCACACGGGCAATACTCACCCCATCATGATCAGCGCCATCGGACACTGGGCTGGGCAATTCGCTAGCCTGAGCTGCTGTGACTTCGGTATGCGGCAACATGCTCAGCAGCTTACCGACATCTGCAGTGATGGCTGCTTCCGTATGCCAACGTAGTTGCACCATGGCACCGAAAAATAGCGGCATGACCACTTGCTCCACACTAATTATCGGCGCATAGGCGCTAAACGATTTTTCAATTCGTCGCTCACGTGCGGTACGACCAGTGCCATCGCGCTGGCCATCAGCTAACAGCACATTAAAGGCTATTTGCTGTGGCCACACGCTAGGCTCAATGCCTCGGCCGTTGAGCAGATTGCCAGTTTGGCCTGCCAGTTCCTTCACTCCCGCTTTACCGCGTAGCGATACCGACGACAGCGCCGTAACAGCCAACTCCGTGAGCGGTGCTTGCTCAGCCAAGGCATCAAGCACCGGCTGACATAGCGCAACTAGTGGATCATCGCAGACAATCAACAGGTCTGCGCCAGTAGCTTGCGACAAGGGCACGGCGCGTGGATGCGCACGCAAATGACCAGTGACATCCCATACGCGAACGCCGGCCTGCAAAAGCTCTGCGGTCAAGTCGTCGGCAACATCGGCGGGCACAGCCAAAATAGCTTCACTCAAATCATCGAAGCGGTCGGCAGCTAACTCTTCGACTACTTCGATGGCGATGGGCCGATCACGAAATACGCGGGTCTCCTCACTAGAGGCGGCACTAGCGAACAAGCGCAAGCGTCCAACGAAAGCCGGTTGCGCTTCGAGACCATCAAAAAATGCGCGCCCGACCTCGCCTGTCACCCCAAACAAACCCACTGACTGCGTAATAGCGGCCATCTATTTTAAGCTCCTTGACGCGTAAGTAAGATTCGCAGCATGCGACGCAATGGTTCAGCAGCACCCCACAATAATTGGTCACCAATGACAAAGGCCGAGACATACTCAGGGCCCATATTGAGTTTACGAACACGACCAACACCTATTTGCAACGTGCCGGTAATCGCCGCTGGCGTCAGCTCAGCAACAGTCTCGTCGCGATCATTCGGCACCCATTTAACCCAGTCGTTACCGGCTCGGATAATTTGCTCGATTTCTTCCAATGGCACATCTTTTTTCAGCTTCAGCGTGAGCGCTAAGCTATGGCAACGCATGGCGCCGATGCGCACGCAAAGACCATCAACTGGCACTGTGGCGCTAGTGCCAAGAATCTTGTTGACCTCGGCCTGGCCTTTCCACTCTTCTTTGGTTTGACCGTTGTCGAGCTGTTTATCGATCCACGGAATTAAACCTCCGGCCAATGGCGCGCCGAAAAACTCGCGCGGCACATCGTTGCGAATGGTGTTGGAGACTTTACGATCAATGGCCAAGATTGCCGACGATGGTGTGTCTAATTCTTCGCGCACGGCGTCATGAATCACACCCATACCACGCAATAATTCGCGCATGTGATTAGCACCGCCACCCGAGGCTGCTTGGTAAGTCATCGAGCTAACCCAATCAACTAAGCCTGCCTTGAACAAACCGCCAACACCCATCAACAAGATGGAATTGGTGCAGTTACCACCGATGAAGTTTTTCACGCCTTTATCGAGGGCCGCGTCGATCAATCCATCATTAACAGGATCGAGCACGATGACGGCGTCGTCTTCCATGCGCAATGTGGAGGCGGCGTCGATCCAGTAGCCATTCCAACCGGCTTCGCGCAGCTTGGGGAAAACATCGCTAGTGTAGTCACCGCCTTGGCAGCTGATGATGGTGTCCATGGCTTTGAGCGCATCGATGCTATGGGCATCTTGTAAAACGCCAGCATCCTTTCCACCAAAATTAGGGGCAATGCTGCCTGGGCTCGATGTGGTGAAATACACGGGATCGATGTGATCGAAATCTTTTTCAGTGCTCATGCGCTGCATGAGTACTGAGCCCACCATGCCACGCCAACCGACTAAACCTACTTTCATTTTCGTCTCCATCTCATCAAATTAAGTCACGCCAAACTCAACGAGAATGACGCTTATATATGTTTGTGCAGAGCCCGCTAGCTTTAGCCCGCCAGCGCGGCAACAACCGCATCGCCCATGGCCTTGGTGCCAACTCGCGTCGTGCCTTCGCTGAAAATATCGGCCGTACGCAGACCTTGATCGAGCACGCGACCAACCGCGGCCTCGATAGCCTCAGCGGCCTGCGGTGCATTCAGGCTATAACGCAACATCATTGCCACCGACAAAATAGTCGCTAGGGGATTGGCAATGCCTTGGCCGGCAATATCGGGGGCCGAGCCATGGCAAGGCTCATACATACCCTTCTTCTGCTGATCTAACGAAGCCGATGGCAGCATACCGATCGAGCCGGTGAGCATGGCGGCTTGATCAGACAGAATATCGCCGAACAAGTTGCCGGTGACGATGACATCGAACTGTTTTGGCGCACGCACGAGCTGCATGGCTGCGTTATCGACATACATATGCGACAAAGCGACGTCAGGATACTCGGCCGACACCTCAGTGACTACCTGCTTCCATAACTCAGTGACTTCCAAGACGTTGGCTTTGTCGACCGAGAGCACACGCTTATTGCGTTTTTGCGCGAGCTGGAACGCCACATGGGCAATGCGTCGAATCTCTGACTCGCTGTAAATATCGGTATTGAAGCCTTGGCGCTCACCATTCTCCAATGTGCGAATGCCTCGCGGCTGGCCAAAGTAAATACCGCCGGTGAGTTCGCGCACAATGAGCAAATCTAAACCTGAGACGATTTCTGGCTTAAGCGATGAGGCAGCAGCTAACTGCGGATACAGCAAGGCTGGACGCAAGTTAGCAAACAGATTCAACTCGGCACGAATTTTTAGCAGCCCGCGCTCTGGGCGAATGGAGCGCTCAATGGTGTCCCATTTCGGGCCGCCAACGGCACCTAGCAAGATCGCATCGGCTTTGCGCGCAGCTTCTAGCGTGACATCGGGCAGCGGCACGCCGTGAGCATCGATGGCGGCACCGCCTAATAGCTCATGGCTCCAGCTTAGGCCTAAGGAGAACTGCGCATTAACCTGCGCTAAAACTTTCTCTGCTTCAGCGACGATCTCAGGGCCGATGCCATCGCCGGCGAGTAAAACAATGTGTTGGCTCATGCTTATATTCCTAAAAACTAGTCTAAATGTGTGCTTAACGGTGTTTGAAAATCAGCGCGCAAGCGCGTTGAACACCCATGGGCGAGCAGCACGTGCTTTCACTTCAAAAGCGCTAATCGCATCGGCGTCTTGCAAGGTCAGGCCAATATTATCGAGGCCATTGATCAAGCAATGTTTACGGAACGCATCAACCTCAAAGCTAAACACCGCACCGCTGGGTGTACGCACTTCCTGGGCGGCTAAATCGATAGTCAAGGCATAGCCCTCACTGGCTTCGCACTCTGCAAATAACTGATCAACCTCAGCCTCCGTTAACACCACGGGCAACAAGCCATTTTTGAAGCAGTTGTTAAAAAAGATATCAGCAAAACTCGAGGCAATGACTACGCGAAAACCGTATTCATCTAAGGCCCAAGGCGCGTGTTCACGCGAGCTGCCGCAACCAAAGTTTTGCCGCGCCAACAGCACTTGCGCGCCTTGGTAGCGTGCCTGATTCAACACAAACTCGGTGTTTAATGGCCGTACACTATTGTTTTGACCTGGATAGCCTTCATCTAAATAGCGCCACTCATCGAACAAGTTAACACCAAAGCCGGTGCGCTTAATCGACTTCAAAAATTGCTTTGGAATAATCTGGTCGGTATCGACATTGGCGCGATCAAGCGGTGCGACCACGCCCGTCATCGTCGTAAATTTTTGCATGCTGCTAACTCCTAAACTCGTGGCCGATTAGAACGAACGTACATCGACAAAATGGCCGGCAATCGCTGCCGCTGCGGCCATCGCGGGGCTGACCAAATGCGTGCGACCGCCATTGCCTTGGCGACCCTCAAAATTACGATTCGAGGTCGATGCGCAATGCTCACCCGAGCCGAGCTTATCGGCGTTCATTGCCAAGCACATGGAGCAACCGGGCTCACGCCATTCAAAACCAGCTTCGATGAAAATCGTGTGCAGGCCTTCACTTTCGGCTTGTTGCTTAACCAAACCAGAGCCTGGCACCACCAAGGCCTGCTTGATGCTGCTAGCGACTTTGCGGCCTTTTGCTACTACTGCGGCGGCGCGCAAATCTTCAATGCGTGAGTTGGTGCATGAGCCAATAAACACACGATCTAAATTGATGTCGGTGATGGCCTGACCAGCCGTTAAGCCCATGTACTCGTATGCGCGTTCAAATGAGCTGCGCTGCACGGCATCACGAGCATCGGCAGGTGTTGGCACATTGGCGGTAATCGGCACGACCATTTCAGGGCTAGTGCCCCAGCTCACTTGCGGCGCAATGGTGCTGCCATCAATAACGACCGTGGTGTCGAATACGGCATCTGCGTCGGAGTGTAAGGTCTGCCAATAAGCCACGGCATCAGCCCATTGCTCACCGGTTGGCGCATACGGGCGACCCTCAAAATAAGCAATGGTTTTGTCATCGGCCGCAACCATACCCACACGTGCTCCGGCCTCAATCGCCATATTGCACACGGTCATGCGCCCTTCCATGCTCATGTCGCGGAAAACTTGGCCGCCAAATTCGATAGCATGGCCATTGCCGCCCGCCGTGCCGATTTTCGCGATAATGGCCAGCACCACATCTTTCGGTGTCACGCCTGCACCAAGCACACCATCGACACGCACCAACATGTTTTTACTTTTCTTTTGAATCAAGCACTGCGTGGCTAGCACATGCTCAACTTCAGAGGTGCCAATGCCATGCGCCAAGCAAGCAAACGCGCCATGCGTGGCCGTGTGCGAGTCGCCGCAGACCACGGTCATACCCGGCAAGGTCAAACCCTGCTCTGGCCCCACCACGTGCACAATGCCTTGGCGAATGTCATTGATGGTGAATTCGACCACGCCGAAATCATTGCAGTTGTCATCTAAGGTTTGCACTTGAATGCGCGAGGTGGTGTCGGCAATCGCCGCTACGCCGCCAGCACGCTCAACGCGTTCAGTCGGCACATTATGGTCAGGCGTTGCCACGTTGGCATCCAAACGCCAAGGCTTGCGGCCAGCTAACTTCAAGCCTTCAAATGCTTGCGGCGAAGTGACTTCATGCAAGAGATGACGATCGATATAAATCAAGCTAGAGCCGTCATCGCGGCGCATCACTTCGTGGTCGTCCCACAATTTATCGTATAAAGTTTTGCCGGCCATGGTTGCCTCCTGATCTGCGCCGCATGAGCTTTTTATCGCTTTGCGAAGCGCGTTTGAATGTCTTTGCTGCTTTTAGGCCTGCCAGAATAGGCTAGCGTATGTGATAAATCCAATTTATAGTTTTCATACAAGCCATTACTAAATGGAATATCAATGGACAGCGCTTTATGGCGTGCTTTTGTCGAGATCGCGCGCTATGCCTCATTTTCACAGGCGGCCGATGTTCTACACATTACCCAGCCAGCCATCAGCAAGCGCATCAGTCAGCTCGAGGCGCAATTAGATGCGCCATTATTTGATCGTGTGGGACGCCACATCAGCCTGACCGAAACCGGCCATGCCCTGCTGCCACGCGCACGCGACTGGCTGCATGAGTTAGACGATATGCACCGGCAAGCGCGTGACATTGCCGCCAGCGCGCAAGAGCCGTTGACCGGCACCTTGCTGTTGGGCACCAGTCATCACATTGGACTGCATCGCCTGCCGCCGACCTTGCGCGCATTTAGCCGCGCGCACCCTAAAGTCAGGCTCGATATGCGCTTTATTGATTCTGAGCAAGCTTATGAAGCGGTGCGCAGCGGCGATCTTGAGTTGGGCATCGTCACTCTGCCGCCAACGCCGGATCCTCGTCTGCATAACGAAGTTATTTGGCCGGATCCTTTAAGTGTAGTTGCGGCACCAACACATCCGCTGGCTATTAAAGCCGCTCATAAAGGCAGCATTGCAGCTGCAGACTTGGCTTTATATGAAGCCATATTGCCCGCCAGCAACACCTTCACGCGGCAAATCACCGAAGCCATGTTGGCGCGTGAGGGGCTGCAATTGAAGGTCAGTTTAGAAACTAATTATCTTGAAACGCTAAAGATGATGACCTCAGTTGGGCTCGGCTGGAGCGTACTGCCGACTAATTTATGTGACGCCGACGTGGTGGCAATTCCTGTGAAAAAA
>CAXIBK010000051.1:0-11762 GCA_964022225.1 uncultured Paraperlucidibaca sp. | reverse complement strand
ATAAACGCACTAAGGCTTTAGTGACGCGATTATCCATGGTGCCCATGGCTTCACTTAATGCTGACTTGGCAAGACGATTGGGTAGAGTAGCGCCATTTGGCAGCGTCAGAGGAACGGCTAAAGACAAGGACATGGTCGGGCTCCGATAAAAGTGAGCCTGAGTATAGACCATGACCTAGACACTGCGTATGGCGGGCAGCCCTACTCGACTGGGGATATCGGCATCGCCATGCAAGGCAATCAAGGCATCACCCATAGCGTGCTCGCAGGCTAATGACAAAGCACTAGTTTGACGCTCAGCGACCGCTTGCACGGGTAAAAACTGAACATCCACACGAATACGCTCACCGGCCAAAATATTCAGCAAGTGCGACACCAAATCATCATCACCAATAAATGGGGCTAATGGGTGTAATGCATCCCCTTGGCGGTAACAGATCACAATAGGCTGCACAGGGCAGTCCGTATCGCAGGCCACTGCAAACAGTTTTGGGAAGAATCGCTGCACGCGATGACCATCAGTGGTTGTCGCCTCGGGGAAAAACAGCACGCTGCGCTTTGCTGCTAGCGCAGACTTCATTGACTCTTGCACACGCCCTGAGTCACCAGACCCTCGCTGAATAAATAGCGTGCCCACCGCTTGAGCTAAACGCCCAATGAGCGGCCATTTCGCCACCTCAGCTTTGGATAAAAAATCCACCGGCGCGATGCCACCGAGCACAGGAATGTCCATCCACGACACATGGTTGCTGACCCACAAGCTCACACCGGGTGTCGGCGCGCCATGCACATGCACATCCAAATTTAATCGCGAGGCAAGGCCATGCAGCCACCAACGGACTATTGGCCTATGCCACTCTTTCGGCTGGGTAAAAAACATCCCGGCCAGAAACGCTAGCACGCAGCCCGTGAGCAAATGCAGGGCAATGAGTAGCAGTCGCCATAACAAGCGCAGGCTAAATGGAGGGTTTTGCATCACGGCGGGGTGCTCGCGTTTACTTCGGGGTGTTCGTACTCGGCTCACGGCATCCTACATTAGGCGGTCTTCAAGAACCGTTGAGCATACCGCCCTGCCATCGCTTGTACATCTAATAATATGAAGACGTCGGCGCAGTTGAACTCGGGATCCCAGCACGCTTCGCCGCCAATCTGACAACCCATGCGCAAATATGCCTTGAGCAAGGGAGGCAAGCTGACACTGCCCACCATATCGCTGGAGAGCACGATTTCGCGAGTTGGGCTTACGCGTAGCTCATTGGCGACAAAGTGTTTTTCACGCAAGGTTGGCATCACACTGGCTAAAGTCGTGCCACCATCGGCAAGGCTAATGCTGGCGCAACCAATTAGGTAACTAAAGCCTTCGCGCATTAAATAGTCAGCCATGAATGACCAAAGCACTGTAATAGCACCACCGGAGCGATAATCGGGGTGCACACAGGTGCGGCCAATCTCCAAGATGCGCCCAGGCAAATTTTCTAGCGCGGAGACATCGAACTCATTAGCAGAATAGAAACCACCAGCTAAGCGTGCTTGCTCTTGGCTGAGTAAGCGTGTGGTTGCTACTAAACAATCGTTAGCTACGTCATAAACTGTGATGTGGCGGCAAAACAGGTCGTAGCGATCATTATCAAGGCCATCGAAGGCTACGCCATACTCCATACCAAAGACTTCCGCGCGCAGCATTTGCGCTGCACGCATAGCATCGGGGGTATCGGCAAAGCGGGCTTCTAGGATAGGCTTCTGGCGCACTGCCTCGACCTGTGCGGCAACCTTAGCTTTCTTGCTAGCCTTCTTCGCAGCTTTAAAGCTCAAATTGCGCAAAAGTGACATGGGCATTGAAACTAGTGTTGGGACACGGCGAGTAGTCATAGGGCGGCTCTTATTTGTCGTTTTCATGCACGCAGTGTCATATCTAGCCGTGTCAGCAAAGTGACGAATAGATGACAATTAAGTGACAAGCCAACGGCTTGCCATCGCACAAATAGGAAGCCACATGGATCTCTCGCTCAGCGCCTTAGCACTCTATGCCGCCACCGGCATTTTTTCTGGCTTTTTAGCAGGGCTACTAGGCATAGGCGGCGGCATGATTATTGTGCCCGCCTTACTATGGAGCTTTCATTTGCAGGGCATTAGCCCTGAAGTCTCAACTCATATGGCTGTTGGCACTTCGCTCGCCTCTATTTTGCTGACCTCTGTTAGTTCAGTGCGCACCCACCATCAGCATGGAAATGTTGACTGGCCACTCATGGCCAAGCTCTCTATTGGCCTGATGATCGGCTCCTGGTTCGGCGCGCAAATTGCTCATGCCATGCCCGCTCGCACACTACAAATCATCATCGCGATTTTCGCATTATGGACGGGTCAACACCTGCTGCGCGGGCGCAAAGTTCAGGCGCAAAATAAGCCATTTCCGGGCACGACAGGCACGATTGCTGCTGGCAGCGTCATCGGTACCGCGTCAGCAATTTTCGGCATTGGCGGCGGCAGCCTAACCGTGCCATTTCTCGTGCATCACGGCATGCGCATGCAACGCGCCGTTGGCTCCGCTGCCGCCGGCGGCTTTCCCATCGCACTCGCCGGCAGCTTAGGCTTTCTGTGGGCAGGATGGTCAGAGCCAGGCCTACCTGCAGGCAGTACAGGCTTTATTTATTGGCCAGCACTACTCGGGCTCAGCGTCACTAGCCTGATGTTTGCTAGCTTTGGCGCTCATGCAGCGCAACGCCTGCCCGCTGCACAATTAAAACGCTTATTTGGCATTTTGTTACTCGCGGTTGGCGTACAATTTCTATTCGGCTTTCACTAAGCCTCTTCGATTGCACTAGATAAAAATCATAAGCGCCATGACCGAAAAACACTCCCACGATACGTCAATAGAAAGCTACGACCCCGAGCTCAGCGCTCGCGTATACTGCATCCCAGAACAACAAGCACTGCGCATTAGCGTGGGCTTGCTGCTCACGCTATATGCTTTAACTTTATCTAGTCTGCTGCCACAACCTGCATGGATCTTCGTGGCGGTGCCCGCAGCTTATGGGCTCGTGCACGCCGTGCTCGGGTATATTGAAGGCCGCAAAGGTTCGTCGCATCGGCTCAGCGGCACTATTAGTGCGCTAGATATTGCCTTGCTACTGCCCACTTTGTGGTTCGACCCCTTAGCCAGCACGCCGACGCTATTACTCGCCGGGCTGTTTTTTGGCCTTGCCAGCGTGCGCCATCGCAGCATCACCTTGACCAAACTAACGCTATGGATGCTTGCACTCGCGGCAATAACACTCATTGCCCGCGCAGTGATAAAGCCTGAGCTCGCCATACTGCCACTACTGGCCAGCGCCGTTGCACTGATGCTACTGCTTGGCTTGGTCATCATGTTTCGCCATCACAGCATGGATTTACGTACCATTGCCGACCTTGCGCCACACGATGATAAAGAAACCGGCCTAGCCACTCGCTCCACACTCTACGCCACCGCACAATTGCTGTGGCCTCTTGCGCATCGGCAAAATATGCCCGTGTCTTTGCTTTATGCCGTGGTCGACCCTGAGATTAGACTAAACGATGCTATTGCTAGCAGGCAGTTGAGCTTGGAGTTGGCGCAAGCCATGGCCTCGGTGGCGAAGACACACTTGCGAGGCAGCGATATTTTAGTGCGTTATGATCGCCTGCGCTTTGTCTTCATCCTACTTGATTGCCCTCATAAGCACGCCGACGAGATAGCGCAGCGATTGCAAGCCGCTTTTCAACAAACTTTGCAAACAACAGGTCATAGAGCTCAAGCACATATTAGCGCAACATGGCTGCCAACCTTACCGCTAGCACTCGACCCTATGCTCTCAGCACTGCACAGCGCCCTTGATAGAGCGCGACAGCGCGGCCAAGCGCATGCTGGAGCCATTTATACAAACCCAGAACAACCACATTAAATGCGGCCAAAACCAGCTCACAAATTGTCCGACAAAGTGCACAAAAAAACCTGTTTGCACATAATGCAAATCGGTTTACAGGGTGTTATGATGCTCGCGCTTTAAGCCGTCAACCGCTGCCGCAACAGCCTGATTGGTCGAGAGCATTCGAATTCGTTGTTCTAACCTGAGAGATACTTATCATGCAAATCAAAAAAGTTGCTATTTTAGCCGCCGTTGCCGCAACCCTAGCCATCGCTGGCTGCGCAAAGAAAGAAGAAGCTGCTCCAGTAGAAGCAGAAGCTGCTGTTGAAGCTCCAGCTGTTGAAGAAGCTCCAGTTGCCGAAGAAGCTGCTCCAGTTGCTGAAGAAGCTGCTCCAGCTGCTGAAGAAGCTCCAGCTGAAGAAGCTGCTGCTCAGTAATGCGGTGAGGCTTACGCCTCAAGAAAAAGGGGTGCATTATGCACCCCTTTTTTATGCCTGAAATTTGGAGATACTCATGACTTGCCCTTGCGGTTCCTCACTAGCGCTAAACGAGTGCTGTGGTCCAATCATTGCCGGCTCACCCGCCCCCAGCGCTGAAGCCATGATGCGTGCGCGCTACACTGCCTACACTCAGCACAATATTGACTTCATCATGGCCTCTACACACCCAGATGGCCGCGCCGATAGCGATATCGAAGCCATGCGCGCATGGGCTGAAACAGCCGATTGGCAGGGGCTAGAAGTATTACAAGTAGAAGCAGGCACAGACCAAGACCGTAAGGGTCTGGTAGAATTCAAAGCACACTACATCATTGGTGGTGTGAAGCATCATCATCACGAAGTTTCGGGCTTTGTTAATTCTGATGCAGGCTGGCAGTTTCGCGACGGCGAAGTGCTACACGCCGGCCCATCAGAAAAGCTTAAGCCCGTGGTCAATGAATTAAAAATTGGCCGTAACGACCCCTGTCATTGCGGCAGCGGTAAAAAATTTAAGAAATGCCACGGCGCTTGAGCGCTGGCTAAACCGGAGAGATGAAATGAGCCATGACCCAATCGTGATTGTTAACGGCGCCCGCACTCCCATGGGCGGCTTTCAAGGCAGCCTCGGCAGCGTTATAGCTACCGATCTTGGCGCCATTGCCATCCGTGAAGCCCTGAGCCGCGCCGGCGTTGCTCCTGAGCAAGTGCAAGAAGTCATCATGGGCTGCGTGTTACCCGCCGGACTAAAACAAGGTCCTGCTCGCCAAGCCGCACTCAACGCCGGTATTCCAGCCGCTGCCGGAGCCACCACCATTAACAAGCTCTGCGGTTCGGGCATGAGAGCCACAATGCTGGCGCATGACTTAATCGCTGCTGGCACCAACGACATCATGGTCTGTGGCGGCATGGAGTCGATGAGCAACGCGCCTTACATTCTGCCAAAAGCGCGTGGCGGCTATCGCATGGGTCATGGTCAAGTCATGGATCATATGTTTTTAGATGGCCTAGAAGACGCACGCACTGGCCGTTTGATGGGTTCATTTGCGCAAGACATGGCCAACACCCTAGGCCTCACGCGTGAAGCCATGGATGACTTTGCTGTGGAGTCTTTACGCCGCGCCAATGCCGCCATTGCCAATGGCGACTTCAAAGCTGAAATCGTGCCGGTACCGGTGCAGTCACGTAAAGGTGAAGTCTTGGTCGATACCGACGAGCAGCCAGGTAACGCCAAACCAGAAAAAATTCCAACGCTGAAAGCTGCGTTTGCTAAAGACGGCACCATCACGGCCGCCAATGCCTCATCGATTTCCGATGGCGCATCCGCGCTAGTTTTGATGAAAGCCAGCAAGGCTGCTGAGCTCGGCTTAAAACCACTAGCACGCATTGTCGGTCACGCCACTCAATCGCAGGATCCCAGCGAATTCACTATCGCTCCAGTGGGCGCGCTGGCTAATTTGTTTGCCAAAACCGGCTGGAGTGCCGAGTCGGTTGACCTGTTTGAAATCAATGAAGCCTTCGCGATGGTCACCATGGCCGCGATGATCAAGCACAATCTGCCGCATGAAAAAGTGAACGTATACGGCGGCGCTTGCGCACTGGGCAACCCTGTTGGCTCAACTGGCTCCCGCATCATCCTCACGCTGATTCACGCGCTCAAACAACACGGCAAAACCCGCGGTGTTGCTGGTTTGTGCATCGGTGGTGGTGAAGCCACAGCCATGGCAATCGAGATTATTTAATCCGACTGAAGCCCCAGTGGGTGCGCCCAACGGTGCATCCACTGGGCTGGGTTTCTGCTAGCGTCTAGGGCTTAGACTTAGGCGTTTGCAGGAAACCACTCTATGCATTTTCTCCGCGTCATCATGCCCTTTCGCTACCTAACGTGGCTACTCAGCGGCCTAGGTTTCATCGCATCACTAGTGCTGTTTTGGCTTTACCCACTAATTGGCACTACACCAGCATTAGTGCTCGGCGGCCTCACACTATTAGGCGCGCTGGATTACTTTCAGAAGAAGCAGGCTATTCGCCGCAACTATCCAATTTTGGCGCACTTTCGCTTCATTTTTGAGTCTATTCGCCCTGAAATCCGCCAGTATTTTCTTGAATCTGATACTGAAGAGATTCCATTTTCTCGTGCGCAACGCAACCTGGTTTATCAGCGAGCCAAAAATGTCGTCGATAAGCGCGCCTATGGCACCATGACCAATGTTTATGGCGATGACTACGAATGGATCAACCACTCCATCCACACCAAACATATTGAAAACCATGACTTCCGTGTGACCATAGGCGAGGGCAATTGTGCCCAACCCTACTCGCTATCGCTTTACAACATCTCAGCAATGAGCTTTGGCTCGCTTTCTGGCAATGCCATTTTGGCACTCAACAAAGGCGCTAAGCTCGGTAACTTCGCCCATGACACCGGCGAGGGATCGATCAGCCGCTATCATCGTGAACCTGGTGGCGATTTGATCTGGGAGATTGGCAGCGGCTACTTTGGTTGTCGCCACCCTGATGGCACATTTAGCCCTGAGCGCTTTGCCGCCAACGCCGCATCTGGCCAAGTCAAAATGATCGAAATCAAACTTAGCCAAGGCGCCAAGCCTGGCCACGGTGGCATCTTGCCCGCTGCGAAAGTGACACAAGAAATTGCCGACGCGCGTGGCGTTCCAGTCGGTGAGGACTGCATTTCGCCATCGAGCCACTCAGCGTTTAGTACACCCATTGAGCTCATGGAGTTTATTGCGCAATTACGCGAACTCTCTGGAGGCAAACCCGTTGGTATTAAGCTTTGCGTTGGCCATCCTTGGGAGTTTTTTGCCATCTGCAAGGCCATGATCAAAACCAATATCACACCCGACTATATCGTGATCGATGGTGCAGAAGGTGGCACAGCAGCGGCACCGGCTGAGTTCACCGATCATTTGGGCACACCCATGCACGAGGGCCTAATACTCGCGCACAACACACTTGTAGGGCTGAATTTGCGCGGGCGAGTCAAACTTGGGGCGGCAGGAAAAATCATTTCAGCATTTGATATTGCTCGCACTCTGCCCTTAGGCGCTGACTGGTGCAACTCTGGCCGTGGCTTTATGTTCGCTCTTGGCTGCCTGATGGCACAGACCTGCCATACCGGCCGCTGCCCAACCGGCGTGGCAACTCAAAGCTGGCTGCGCCAACGCGCACTAGATCCCGAAGACAAAGGCAACCGCGTTTATTATTTCCACCAAAATACGCTGAAAGCGCTAGGAGAAATTACTGGCGCAGCAGGCTTATCACACCCCAATCAGCTAAGGCCACACCATATTGTGCGGCGTGTATCGGTGAATGAAGTCGCGCTTGTGTCGGCGCTGGTTCCGTATTTGCAGCCAGGTGAATTGCTCAAGCACTGCCCGCAGCATCCGGTCTATCAGCTGTTCTGGAAGATGTCGCAAGCAGAAAGTTTTGATCCGGTCATCACGCCAGCTGAGGTAGCGGAAAGGTCGGCTGCGTTAGTTTAAATACGCGCTGCGTATTTTGCCAAAATGCCCGAGCTAATACCTCGGGCGGCTCCGACCTTAACTGGCAAAAAGTTTCAAAAACGGCTGGCAAAAATGCCGGACTATTGCGCACTCGTTCACCGATTTCACGTGCGCGACCATCGCTATGCTGTTCACGCTGAGGCCAAGGCACCATATCAGGCGCATCGGTCTCAATGAGCAAATGCGCTAAAGGAATTTGCGTGGCTATCTCGCGTAATTTACGCGACTGCGGGTATGTTAGCGGCCCGCCCAAGCCCAAGCACAGACCAAGCTCAACATAGGCCAGCGCCTCTTGTACACTGCCGGAAAACGCATGAACGACACCGCCCTGCGAAAATTTGACACGCTTTAGGCTGCGCACAAGATCTGCGTGACAACGACGGGCGTGGATAATTACGGGCTTGTTATACGCTTGTGCTAGTCCCAGCTGAGCTTCAAAAAATCGCTGCTGCTTATGCCACATATCTGGCGTGATGAGCTCCGGCAAAAATCGATCGAGGCCAATCTCACCAACTGCAACAAGCTCAGGCGCACTAATCAGCTGAGCCTCTAAGGCCTGCAAATTTGCCTCTTCATGGTCAGCGATATATATCGGGTGCAGACCTAATGCAGGCCATAAGCTTGGCCGCCTAGCACGCGCACAAAGCGCCATCAACGCAGGCCAGCGCGAAGCTGTATAGGCAGGCACCACAATGCCCATCACACTCGCCTCGCACGCTGCTCGCATCACCTGCTCACGATCACCATCAAACTCAGGTGCATCGAGATGGCAGTGGCTATCGAGCAAAGGCCAATGCACGCTTAGCGCTCAGGTAGATAATCTGGCTTCAGCACATCGCGTAGACGGTCATAGCTAATGGTGATCGTCGGCGTGCCCATAGAGTACGGACCGATGGCGTAAGGATCATACTGCAAATCCAAACCCTCGGGCGTTAGCAAAAACATCGATGTTGACTGAAACGGCCAGCCTTCATAGTTAAGCGGATCATCCTGCTGGGTTACCCATTCGCGATGAACACGACGAGCGATTTGCCAAAACTGCGACTCTTTCTCGGGCAGCAAAATATCAGTCAAACTCAACGCACGCTTATTGGCTCGATCGTAATTAATTGTGCTAATGGTGGTCATGCCGTGAGCGCCACCAGTGTAGCTATAGGCGGTGACTTCGATCACCGAAACATCGCCAAGGCCGGGCAATACATTGACTCGGAAAATCTGCTCCCAAGGCTCTTGAGCCTCCATAGCGTCGCGCAAAAAATCTTGCCCTTGCTTGCTCAGCGCCGCCTTTGTCGATAGTCCAGCAGGAGCATTGACCTGATCCAGCACCAAGCTATTTAACTCAGCATTACGTGGAAACTCGATCCACTCGACCTCAAAACTAGCGCAACGATCACCGCAGTCAGTGCTGTCTTTAAGCGTAAAGCGAATCGGGTTAGTCGTTAGCGCCGGAGCAACAGTAGTTGGCGACTTAATTGCCTCAACAGCAGTCGTTGGCGCTGCTTTTTCAGGCTCAAGTGTTGTCTCAGGCTTACGCTCGCAGCCAGCCAATACAGCAACGGCGCAGATGAGCAATATCAGACGTAACGCTTGCATTAGTGCTCTCGAGTAGGCGAAAAAATAATGTCAGGATAACGCTCTTGCATGATCTGTAAGTTCACACGCGATGGAGCTAAGTACGTTAAGTGGCCACCACCATCAAGCGATAATTGATCGTGTGCTTTTTTCTTAAACTCAGCTAGTTTGCGCTCGTCGCTACATTGAATCCAGCGCACCGTAGAGACGTTCACCGGCTCATACACGCACTCAACTTTGTATTCCTCTTTGAGGCGAAAAGCGACGACATCGAACTGCAGAACACCGACCGCACCTAAGATTAAATCATTGCTAATTTGCGGCATGAAAACCTGAGTAGCACCCTCTTCCGACAACTCTTTCAAGCCCTTTTGCAGCTGCTTACTTTTTAATGGGTCACGCAGGCGCACGCGACGAAACATTTCCGGTGCAAAATGCGGAATGCCCAAAAACTGCAAAGTCTCACTCTCAGTAAATGTATCGCCAATTTGGATAGTGCCATGGTTGTGCAAACCGATGATGTCGCCCGGCCATGCCTCTTCTAAATGCGCGCGCTCACCAGCCAAAAAGGTCAACGCATCGGCCACTCGCACTTCCTTGCCTAAGCGCACATGCTGCATTTTCACACCCTTTTCATAACGCCCAGAGCAGATGCGCAAGAAAGCAATACGGTCGCGATGCCTAGGATCCATATTGGCTTGAATTTTAAAAACAAAGCCGGAGAAAGTAGGCTCAGTCGGCTCAACAACGCGCTGCTGTGCCTGCCGCGCCAGTGGCGTTGGCGCCCAATCAACAAAGCCAGAAAGCACATGGTTGACACCAAAGTTACCTAGGGCTGTGCCGAAAAATACCGGCGTTTGTTTACCTGCGCGAAATAACTCAAGGTCAAAGCCGTGGCTGGCGCCCTGTACTAATTCGAGCATATCGCGCAGCTCGACCGCTTGATCGCCAAGAGTCGTATCGGCCTCTGGATTATTCAAGCCATCGATGCAACGGTCAGGAATAATCTCGTGGCCATGACCTTGGGTGTAGAGATAGAAGCGATCTTCAACGAGATGATAAACACCTTTAAAGTCACGACCGGCACCGATGGGCCAGGTAATCGGCGCGCACTGAATGCCAAGCACAGACTCAATCTCATCGAGCAGTTCAATAGGGTCACGAATTTCACGATCGAGCTTATTCACGAAGGAGATAATCGGGGTGTCGCGCAGACGACAGACTTCCATCAGCTTGATGGTGCGATCTTCAACCCCTTTAGCGGCGTCGATGACCATAAGCGCCGAGTCAACAGCAGTCAGCGTGCGATACGTATCTTCAGAGAAGTCTTCGTGACCCGGTGTATCGAGCAAGTTAATGGTGGCGTCGCGATAAGGGAACTGCATCACCGAGGTGGTGATGGAGATGCCGCGCTGCTGCTCCATCGCCATCCAATCTGAGGCTGCGTGACGATCAGATTTGCGCGACTTTACTGAGCCGGCAACCTGAATTGCCTTGCCCCAGAGCAACAGTTTTTCAGTGATGGTGGTTTTGCCCGCATCGGGGTGAGAAATGATGGCAAATGTGCGGCGCGAGGCGACCTCGGCGGCCAGCTGTTTGGTAAAGCTCATGGGCGTGTGTTCGCTCGAAAAATCCAGCTAGACAGTATACGCCATCAGCACCGCATCCTCACTGCCCTGCGCATCGCGATAGTAGTTTCTGCGCAAGCCCATTTCGTTAAAACCAAGCGAAGTATAGAGCCTGATAGCGCCAGTGTTAGAGGCGCGCACTTCCAGAAACCAGAGCGAAATGCCTGCCGCCATCACTGACTGCATTAGGTGCAGCATGAGCAAGCGACCATAACCTTTACCGCGCTCAGATGGCGCGATGGCAATATCAAGTAAATGCGCCTCATCGACTATTTTCTGCACGAAGGCATAGCCCAGCAAACGCTCACTCTCGTCACATAGCACAATGCCTTTATGCGCCGCCAACGACTCTTCGAGGCCGCGCATGGGCCACGGGCTAGGATGCGAAACTTGCTCGATGGCAAAAACCGCCGCTAAATCGGCAGCGCTCATATCGCGAAAATAACTTGTCATGAGAAGTGCTTTGCGAGTCTCGAAAGGGCGTTAAATAGCACCGTGCAGTTTGAGCATGAGCTCACGTTTGCGCAATGGCTCTGCAAGCAAAGCCTGAAGGCTAGGCAGGCATTTATGCCCGCTTGGCGCAACTACACTCAGGTTTTCGCCAAACACAATACAGCTCATGTGTTCTGCTTGCTGCGTTTGCAGCTGGCTATGCAGGTTTTGTCAGGTCATAACTTG
>CAXIBK010000050.1:0-11886 GCA_964022225.1 uncultured Paraperlucidibaca sp. | reverse complement strand
TTTGAAAACGCGGCAATGGCCTGAAGTTTTACCCGCCCTGCGCAATATGGTGGCAGCGGCAAGAACGTTGCGAGCGTAAGCTAATGCAAGGTCAAACCTAGATTGCCTAGGTTTGACCTGAGTGCTTTAAACTAGAACTATCTCTGCGTCGGGTGCATTTTTCTTCACAGACTCAATGCCGTTATCGCGCGAGGCCTCGGACTCATAAGACTGGCTAGTGCCAATGACCTGATGATTGCCGGCCTTTAAATTGAACATGAACTTGCCAGATGCTCCTTGCTTGCGCTCATAACGAGCGTCATCGGGAGCGTTCTTTTTCACAGACTCAATGCCATTCATGCAGCCCGACTTATCTTTATAGCCTTCGCTGGCTAAAATCGCCTGACCATTTGATGCTTTCAGTCGAAAGCGGAACTCGCCCGCTTTATCGGTATAGATCTCAAATTTACCTGCCATTTAGCAGCTCCTATATCTTTATTGCTTTTATGGGTCAGCCCACTTCATTCGTCCACAGACTACGCAGCCACTTTAGCCCGACTTCGATAACTCAATCAACGCCAATAGTCTGCCCAGATGAGTAACCAATACGCAGTGAGGCGTTACGCCAGCGCTGCTACAGATAATATTAGTATTAGTGACATGTGAAAAAAACCCGAAACCTATAACTTATTGAAAAGAAATAAATTTCAGGGCCTTTATATAGACTGGCGGCGAGAGAGCGAATCAATTTTACATAAAAATCAATTGCGTAAATTGTTCTCCAGAAAATGCGCCTACAGTTTACCGAGCGTACTTATGCATAAATCTAACATGATTAAAATCGCTAATTAACTTGTCAATATCGGGTAGAACAGCTCTCCCATACCCATCTTAATGACATGACCACCAATGCGGCAGCGCACTTCCCTGCCTGTGCGCTTATCAAACTCAGCATGCAAAATGCTTTTGCGCGTCGTCATGCTGCCTCGATCAATCGAAAATATATGAGTGCCTGGCGCAGTCGCAGTTTGCTCAGCAAGGTAGGCAATAAACTCGGGCATGATGCTACCAATCGGGGGCAAATCATCTCGAGGCTGATCCATATTCAGTAGGCGGCCATGAAATTGAGTTTGGCCTGTAATGCTACCAGGCGAAAATAAGAAGATTTGCGGGGTATAAACTTGACCTGCTAATTCAGACCAGCGCTCAATATTAGGGCTGGCTGCAATAACATGCTCAGGGCGCGTGAATGGAACGACAAATACTGGTCGATCTACACTTACTACCATCGGCGAATATTTGCTAAATGAAATATGGCGCTCTTCCGTGTTGAGTAAAGCCGCAAGCTGTGCAATTTCAGGCGTATAGCGGTCAATGGTCGGCGCCAGAGTACGTGAGTACTGAATGGCGCCGGGGCCACTTTCTTGTTTATCAATAAAGCATTCAACGACCTGCTTCTGCTGCGTAAAGGTCAGTGTGCTGTACTTGCCTTTGTCAATTACTAAGCCTTGCTCATAAGCGACGTATGAGGCGGCAAGAATCGTGTGAGCGCCAAATAAACAGCGTCCTTTACTATTAAATACACTGACTGGCTCAGCCTCAGAACTAGCGTCAATAAACACCGTTTCGCTCTGTAAAAACTCACTCGCTAAGGCTTGCTTATGCTCATCAGAAAGGGCCTGACCATTGAGCGAAACTACAGGAACCTGCACCCCTTGAAACGGCGAGTCAGCAAATACATCAAGCAGGGAATAAGCAAGAGTCATGACCAAATTCCTTTATTATTTTCAAAATTAACACGTTAAATTTCCGACTCAGCAATAGTTAATACCTAACCATTGCTGCTCTCTAAAACGCCGCCTCTGCCATCAGCCAGATTTTTTGTGTATCTCTCGCGAGTGTATCGGCGCGATAATTTGCATACTTTGCGGTCAGTGTGTAGCGCTTTAGCAAAGTTTTACTAGCCTGCAAGTTCCACTCTTGTCCGTAATTTGCTGAGCCCGTATCGGCTGTGTAGTCATGCCATACCGCCTTCAAAGCCACACCAGAAATCTTGGTGCCAAGATCGATATATTGGTCTTTCACACCCGTGGCTGGGGTATTGAGAAACTTATCGGTCCAACCTTGAAATGCATGCATTGTGGCAAGCGGTGTTTGTAGCGCAACACCAGCGCTGGCATCGGCACCAAGCAACTCTTCACCGACACCAACGCGTATACCAGCTGCTCGTAAGCCCAGCACAAGGTGGTGATAATCGGCGCTAAAGGCTACTGGATTATTGTCATAGTCCTGCTGACGCGCGACCTCGACACGATAGTCTAGTGCTAAATCACTGTGCTTAAGCTCGCCAGTCAGCGCTACGCCAAGCGTACGCGAAGACAAGGCAGCAGCATCGGCAAAGCTCAGCCAATAGCCATAGGTCGATGCGATCAGCTCAGGACGAAGTGCCCAAGTCACCGTCGCGACATGATGATCACTGTCTAACTTGGGCGCTGGCGTGCCTTTTTCTGGGCCAAAAATACGCTGGGTATTGTCGATGTAGCTGTAGTCGACCAGCACATTTTTATAGGGCGTGAACTGGCCGCGAATAGCATCAAAGGTTTGCTCATTTTGTCGCCAACCGACGCCACCGACAAAACGCTGATTGCCCATATTGATGCGCTGACGACCCACGGTGACGCTATTGCCACTTTGCTCATAGCGCAAAAAGACTTGGTTTAAATCAGCGCCATCAGGGTCTGCCACCACGGGAAATGCGGCGTTGCCATTGCGCGTGTCATTGAAGCGATCTGAGCCCAAAGCGGCAACATAGTCGAACTCTAGACCGGCACTCAGCTTATGCCACGCCGCGCTGGTGTAGCTCAAACGCGTGCGCAACGTGGTGGCATTAGCATCCTGTGGCTGAGCCTGATCATCGACTAACTCATGGCGCAGACGTAAATTCAATGTGGTCTTACCATTGGTAATAGCCTGCACAAAGGCATCGGAATCAGCAGCATAGGTCGGTGCAGCTAGTACGCTAACGCAGGCCAAAAGGGTATGACATGGGATGTTTTTCATAGCATTACCTCTGGGTTGGGAGACACAACAAGCATCTGCTCGGCGAGCAGTTTTTTTAGTTCAGGAATACAGGAGCCGCAGTTGGTGCCAGCACGCGTACAGGCGCCCAAGGCCTCTACACTGCGATGGCCATCGGTAATTGCATCGAGCAAGCGCTGACTTCTGACCTGATGGCAGCTACACACCAGCGCACTGGTATCGCTGCCCGTGCTAGGCACGCCGCGTGACAATTCACGGGCACTGAGCTGATTTTGGCTGAGGGCATCGAGCAGCCATGCTTCATCGATGCGCGGACGCTCAGCTTGCGCGAGAAACCAGAGCACCGGCTGCTCATTGTCATAGCCAATGATGTGGTGACGCAGACCGAGCGCATCGTCGAGGCTGGCCCATTTTCTACTGGCAGGCTGGCCTTCGGAGCCTTGCCATAACGCCATCAGCTCGGCCGATACAGGCAAGCGAGCGCCCACCAGCGTATAAATCTGCCAAACGCCAATGTCGTGTCGACACCAGTACTGATTTTCAGGCAGCTGCAATGCTACGCGGCTAATCAAAATGCCTTGCCACTGGCTGCGCAGCGGCGTAATCGCTACCGGTGATTGTTTAAAGGCTGGCTGACCCGAGGTTGGATCACACAGCGGTGCAACCAAACTGCCGACGCGTGCTTGCGAGGCGTTGCTCGCGCTCCAATGAATCGGCATGAATGCGTGACCACGAGCAATGCCGGAGTCCGCCATGGCAGGCACGACACACTCGCCAAAACTGTTATGCACGCTGAGTAACTGCTCATGCTCAGCGCCAATTTGCACGAGATCATCTGGGTGTAGAGCGATAAAGGGCTCGGCAATATGGTTGAGCAGGCGCGCACTGCGACCAGTGCGCGTCATGGTGTGCCATTGATCACGAATACGGCCGCTATTGAGCAAAAATGGCAAGCTCGGCGAGCTAGTTTTTGCCGCTTGCGGGTGCGCATCAAGAAACTGAGCACGTCCCGTGGGTGTGAAAAAATGGCCATCGCTAAATAAGCGTGCAATGCCTTCAGCCTGCGCTATCGGCACAGGCCATTGCACGGGCATCAGGGCGTCGTAATCGGCATCTGAGCAGGTTGCCAACGCGCCAATATCGAAGTCACGACTGCCGTTATTTTCAAAAGCCGACAGCGCCGCATGCTCACGAAAAATTGCCGCTGAATTGCTGTAGTCAAACGCCTGAGCATGGCCCAAATACTTCGCCACTTGACTCAACGCCCACCAGTCAGGCTTGGCCTCGCCAGGCAAAGGCAAGAATGCACGCTGACGCGAGATACGCCGCTCAGAGTTAGTCACCGTGCCATCTTTTTCGCCCCAACCAGCCGCTGGCAAGCGAATATCAGCTAGTCGTAAGGTGTCGGTGTCATCCACACAATCCGATACCACGACGCAATCGCAAGCGACCAAGGCATCACGCACGCGATTGGCATCTGGCAATGACACCAAGGGATTAGTCGCAATGATCCAGACAAAACGAATTTTGCCAGAGGCCATCGCTTCAAACATGTCCACGGCTTTTAGGCCTGGGCGCTCCGCCACGGCGTCAGTCTGCCAAAAGCGCGATACAAGATCACGATGCTCAGGCTTTAAAATATCCATGTGTGCCGCTAACTGATTCGCTAAACCACCCACCTCACGACCGCCCATGGCATTGGGCTGGCCGGTCATGGAAAATGCCCCAGCACCTGCCCGCCCGACCTGCCCAAGCGCCAAGTGACATTGCAAAATGGCACTGGCGTTATCGACACCAGCAGCCGACTGATTAATGCCCTGAGAAAATACCGTGACGGTTTTCGGTGTGGCACACACCTGCGCATAAAACGCTTGAAGCATAGCCTCCGTGAGGCCAGTTGCTGTCGCCGTAACGGCCAGTGAAGCATTACGCGCAGTACACGCAGCAGCCATTGCGGCGAACCCATCGGTATGGGCAGCAATAAACTCATGGTCGATATGATCATTGGCAATGGCATAGGCGAGCAGGCCATCGAACAGATAGCCATCACTGCCGGGAGTCAACTGCAAATGGCTATCAGCGCTGTCTGCCGTGGCCGTTCGACGCGGATCGATCACGGCAATTTGTAGACTGGGGCGAGCTTTTTTTGCCGCGACAATACGCTGATAGACGACCGGGTGTGTCCACGCCATATTGGAGCCAACCAGTATGATTAAATCGGCCAGCTCCAAATCCTCATAACAGCCAGGTACGCTATCGCTGCCGAAAATTTGCTTATGAGCCGCCACCGCCGTGGACATACAGAGGCGACTATTGGTGTCGATATTAGCGCTACCGATAAAGCCCTTCATGAGCTTATTGGCAACGTAATAATCTTCGGTGAGGAGCTGACCGGAGACATAAAAGGCAACAGCATCGGGGCCATAACGCTCGATCGTGTTTTGCATACGGCGAGCAATCTGCTGCGCTGCATGATCCCAGCTGGCACGCAGGCCATCTACTTGCGGATAAAGCAGGCGGCGCTCAAGCCCTACAGTGTCACCTAGCGCACTACCCTTTACACAGAGTCGGCCATTATTGGCGGGATGCGACTCATCGCCGCGCACTGAAACGCCGGCTTCAGAAGTCGTCGCGGTGACACCGCAGCCAACGCCGCAGTAAGGGCAAGTGGTCTTGATATCGGCCATCAGGCGGCACTACCTGTGAGCATTAGCGCCACTGGATCGGCTACTGGCAGGCCTTGCTCGATGACATCAAAGAAGGCCCCGCCATCATCGACATCGCCAAAAAGTACGGCGGCGATAAGCTGACGATGGCGAAACCATAGCCGCCGGTAATGGCCGCGCTGAGCATCTCGCCACGCAATGCTTTTGCAGTCGGCAAGATCGTGCAGCTCACCAGCCGAAAATAAATCAATCCCAGTCACCTTCAAGCGTGTTGGCGAGGCGACACGACGATAGCCGAGATTACACACGCCAATTAACGTATCGGCCAAAATTTTCGCTTGCTGATAAATCGGTGCCACCAGGCCGAAGGACTCGCCATCGATCTCGCAGCACTCACCGAGGGCAAAGACATTTTCTGCTGAACTACGCAGCCAAGCATCAACACAAATAGCGCGAGCGCAGCGCAAACCGGCGGCAATCGCTAGACTCATTTCCGGCGTGATGCCCAAAGACATAATCGCCAGCTCACAGGGCAGAACCTGCTCCTGCCCTGCACTCAGCCTCAAACGTAAGCCGGCCAGCTCGCCTTCGCCGATAAAAGCCTCGCTGCGCGCGCCAAAATGCAAGGCTATGCCACGTGCAGTCAAAGCTTGTGCCAGCAGCGCGCCTGCCTCGGCATCGAGCTGGCGATTCATCAGCCAATCGCCGTTATGTACCACGCTCACCTCAAGGCCGCGCTGACGCAATCCCCACGCAGCCTCCAAGCCAAGCAAGCCTCCGCCAATCACGACCGCGCGTTGCCCTGCCATCGCTTTTTCAGCGATTGCTTCGGCATCTGCTAGGCTGCGAAACACATTAACGCCCGGCAAATCATGCCCAGGAATGCTCAAGCGTGTTGCGCGCGAGCCAGTGGCAAACACCAACTGCTGCCAAGCTAATACCCGACCTGATGCCAAGCAGACTTCACGCTTCGCAATAGCCACACTCACCACTGGATCGGCAAGATAGAGGGCAATATCGTGTGCGGCGTACCATTCGGCATCATGGGTAATGAGCTGCTCTAAGCTTTTTTCACCAGCTAGCCAAGGCGACAGCGCAATGCGGTTGTAACCATGCGCATCCTCTTCCCCAACAACGGCAATATCTGAACCTGACATGCCGCGCGCCAACAGCTCATCGAGCAAGCGAGTGGCCGCCATGCCATTACCGATGATGAGTAGTCGGCGCGAAGTCATGATTAGCGCTCGCCTTCGCAGACAAACACACGGCCATTGCGCACGTTTACGCGCCACACGGGCACGGTTACGCTCATGTCTTCCAAGCAAATGCCTGTGCGCAAGCAAAAGTGTTGCTTATACACCGGCGAGGCCACCACTAACTTGCCATCAATATCGCCAATGATGCCGCGCGCGAGCACATTAGCTCCACTAAACGGATCACAGTTACCAAGGGCAAAATAGCCTTCATCTGTGTTGAAGATGGCGAGCTGTCGACCGAGCACACGCGCCGGCATGCCAGTACCTGTGATGATCTCATCACTGCCACAGATTTCATGCCAATCATCAAAGATGGCGTGGGTTGGCGTTACTAAACTCATGACTGTGTCTCCAAAACAGGGATTCGCGCTGCCATCGCATCGGTGGCTTTTTCGCTAAGGCGCGCTGGGCGCTTTTGACCGCGCTCACGCACATAGACCAAGGCTTCATCGGCACTGTCATCATTCAGGAATGGACGGAAGCGACCCATGGCCACAGGATCTTCAATGGTGCGTTTCCACTCGCAGGCATAGGTATCGACCACGGCCTGCATTTGCGACTCCAGCTCATCCGCCAGACCTAAGGAGTCGTCGATGACCACGGCTTGCAGATAGCTCAGGCCGCCTTCGAGGTTGTCGCGCCAAACCGAGGTACGTTGCAGGCGGTCGGCAGTGCGGATGTAGAACATCAGGAAACGATCGATGTAGCGCACCAAGGTGGCGTCATCGAGATCGCTAGCAAACAATTCCGCATGGCGCGGGCGCATGCCGCCATTGCCGCAAAGGTATAAGTTCCAGCCTTTTTCGGTAGCAATAACACCCACGTCCTTGCTTTGCGCTTCGGCGCACTCACGCGTGCAACCCGACACCGCCATTTTCAATTTGTGCGGTGAACGCAGGCCGCGATAGCGCTCTTCGAGGAAAATGGCCATGGCGACCGAATCTTGCACACCATAGCGACACCAAGTAGAGCCAACACAGGATTTCACCGTGCGCAGCGACTTACCGTAGGCATGGCCAGATTCAAATCCTTCGTCAACAAGGTCACGCCAAATCAGCGGCAGCTGCTCCACGCGAGCACCAAATAAATCGATGCGCTGGCCGCCAGTAATCTTGGTGTAGAGGTCGTATTTTTTCGCCACCTCACCGATGACAATGAGCTTCTCTGGTGTGATCTCGCCACCCGGAATACGTGGCACGACTGAGTAGCTGCCGTCTTTTTGCAGATTGGCGAGGAAGTTATCGTTGGTGTCTTGCAAGCCCACATGCGGCTTGTCGAGCACAAAGTCATTCCAGCACGAGGCAAAAATCGAGGCCGCCGCAGGCTTGCAAATCTCACAGCCATGGCCACGGCCGTGGTCTTTAATCAGGGCATCAAACTGGCGAATGCCATTGATGCGTACCAGGTGATAAAGCTCTTGGCGGCTATAGGCAAAGTGCTCGCAAAGATGATTGTTAACGGCCACACCTTGGCGCTTCAGCTCGGCATCCAATACTTGTTTGACCAGCGCCGTGCAGCCACCGCAGGTAGCTGAAGCACGAGTCTCTGATTTGAGGCTGGCCATGGTGGTGCAACCTTGGCTAATAGCAGAGCATAAGTCGCCTTTGCTGACGTTATTGCAGGAGCAGATTTGCGCACTATCCGGCAAGGCATCAACGCCGAGCGCAGGCTTACCATCGCCTGCCGGCAAGATCATCGACAGTGGCGAGCTAGGTAGGGCCATGTCATTGAGATGGTATTGCAGCAATGTGCCGTAATCGCTGGTGTCGCCCACCAATACGGCACCCAACAGGCGATCGCCTGCGGCATTCAACACCAGCTTTTTATAGGTGCCAGCGACGCTATCGTCGATTTGGCAAATACGCGCGCCGACGGTGCGCGCTTGCGCATCGCCAATAGAGCCTACTTCAACGCCGAGCAATTTAAGCTTGGTGCTCATGTCAGCTCCTTGAAACTTGGCCTTCTCATCCTTGGCCAAATGCGCTGCGAGTTGACGCGCCATGTCATAGCCAGGAGCGACTAAGCCATAAATGCGGCCAGACCACAGTGCCACTTCACCAATGGCAAAAATTGCCGGATCAGACGTCGCGCAATGATCATCAATAATGACTCCACCACGCTCGCCAACCAGTATCCCAGCGTCACGCGCCAGTTGATCACGAGGGCGAATACCGGCCGAAAATAGCACCAAGTCGGTTTCTAGCTCACCGTCAGCAAACACCAAACGATGGCGCTGCGAATCTCCTGCTTCAATACGCTGAGTCGCTTTACTGGTATGCACATTGACATCTAGTGCGGTAATTTTTTCACGCAGCAAGGCACCGCCTTGAGCATCGAGCTGAACCGCCATGAGCTGTGGAGCAAACTCCACCACATGCGTCTCTAAGCCTAGATCCTTTAGCGCTTTGGCAGCCTCTAAACCTAGCAAGCCACCGCCAATGACAACCCCACTGCGGCTGCTTTTAGCGGTTGCCGCAATAGCATCGAGATCGTCGATGGTGCGATAGACATGACAGCCTTCGCGATCGTTACCTTCGATCGGTGGCACAAAAGGATATGAACCAGTGGCCAATACCAATGTGTCATAAGGCACTTCGCTACCGGCAGAGCCAACCACGACACAACGCTCGCGATCGATGCGCTGCACCGACTCGCCGAGCATGAGATGGATGCCGTGCTCAGCGAAGAAGCCTGGTGTCACTAAACTTAAGTCTTCTGCGCTGGCGCCAGAGAAATAGCTGCTGAGTTGGACACGGTCATAGGCCACTCGCGCTTCTTCCGAAAATACGGTGATATCTAATGCTAACTCGCGCGCCATAATCTCTTCTAAGAAGCGCTGACCAACCATGCCATTACCAATGACGACTAAACGTGTGGGTTTCATGTCTTAAGCTCCTGCCACAACATGCGATTGTTTTTCGTACAAAAATTGCAGCACGCTATGGCGTAAATGCGTGTAATGAGGGTCATCAGCAAGTGCCAGACGGTGGCGAGGACGCGGCAAATCAATGTCTAAGATTTCGCCAACAGTGGCCGACGGGCCATTGGTCATCATGACGATACGATCGGAGAGCAAAACCGCCTCATCGACATCGTGAGTAATCATGATCACGGTGCTGTTTAGGTCGCGCTGAATCTCCATCAGCGTGTCTTGCAAATGTGCGCGCGTCAGGGCATCCAAGGCACCGAAAGGCTCGTCCATGAGCAATACACGAGGCTGCATCGCCAAGGCTCGGGCAATCCCGACACGCTGCTTCATGCCACCGGAAATCTCTGATGGGCGTTTATGCAAAGCGTGACTCATGTGCACCAAGTTCAAGTTGTGCGCTATCCACTCATTCATTTCAGCGCGCGTTTTTTGCCCACGAAACACCGTACGCACCGCTAATTCGACGTTTTCCCAAACCGTCAGCCATGGCAGCAAGGAGTGATTTTGAAAGACAATGGCGCGCTCAGGGCCCGGCTCGCAAACCTCTTTACCATCCAAAATGATGCCGCCACTAGTCGCTTGCAGCAGGCCGCCAACTAGATTGAGCACAGTTGATTTGCCGCAGCCAGAGTGACCAATGAGCGAGACAAACTCGCCTTCAGCAATTTTTAAATTGACCTCTTTCAAGGCGTTATAGGTCCCGCTGGCCGTGTTAAACGACATGCCCACATTGGAAATTTCTAATAATGTCTTCATGTCATTCTCCGGACTGCCAATCGACTTTTCGTTGCAGCAACAACATCACTCGATCAAGCGCAAAACCAATCAAACCAATAACAATGACCGCAGTCATGATGCGACTGAGCGACTGCGAGCTGCCGTTTTGAAACTCATCCCAAACGAATTTGCCGAGACCGGGGTTCTGCGCCAGCATTTCGGCAGCAATCAACACCATCCATGCAATACCCAAGGACACGCGCAGGCCGGCGAACATCATGGGAACGGCTGATGGCAGGACGATTTTGATGACATGAGTGAACCAGTTCAGGCGCAAAACACGGCTAACGTTATTGAGATCACTGCTCACCGCCTGTACGCCAACAGCGGTGTTAAGCAGCGTCGGCCATATGCAGCAGAGCGTGACGGTGATCATCGACACCACAAACGAGCGCGACATCATGGGGTCTGCGCTGGTGTAGACCGAAGCCACCACCAGGGTCACCAAAGGCAACCAAGCCAATGGCGACACCGGTCGAAACAGCTGCACGATAGGATTTATGGCCTGATGCGCAAAATGACTCAGGCCCATCACGATGCCGAGCGGAATCGCCAACACAGAAGCCACCACGAAACCTGTCAACACGGTCACCAAGCTGGTGATGATCTGATCAAAAAACGTCGGCGCGCCGGTGTACTGGCGACGCACCGGCTGCCAATCAGGCTCAACAGCCAAACGTTCGGCAATGCGAAGCTCTTGGCGCTCAGAAAACGCATCACCCTTTGCGCGCTGAGCACGATGCTCCGCTACTAGATTTTGCGCTTGCTCTACCACTTGCATAGGGCCTGGAAACTTACCCAGCATGGTATCGATACGGCTCGATGCCACATGCCAGATCATGAGGAACACCAGCAGCCCTAACAGCGGTGCGATGGCTTGACGCAAACAAAAGCGCGTGACGTTCAGTAATGACTTCATATGAGCAATCTCTTACACAACTTAAGGAACTTGCTTGCCTTTCAGGCCAATGCGGAAGCTATCGATATAGGCATTTGGCTTGCGGCCATCGAAACTGATGCCATCGATAAACGTCGTTGCCTTGACTGGACGAAACCCACTTTCAGTGGCGAAGTCTGGAAAGTCACTGGCCTTCAACTTGCCTTCGCTAATCAGCTCCTGCGCTGCTTGACGGTAGATGTCAGGGCGAAATACGCGCTTGGCCATTTCCAGATACCAGCCATCAGGCTTGGCTTCAGGAATTTGCCCCCAGCGACGCATTTGCGTGAGATACCAAACCGC
>CAXIBK010000049.1:0-12055 GCA_964022225.1 uncultured Paraperlucidibaca sp. | reverse complement strand
GTTTCCAGCACTAGTGCTCAACTATTGCGGTCAAGGTGCTCTGCTATTAGAGGATCCAGCGAATATTGAAAATCCCTTCTTTTTATTAGCTCCAGACTGGGCACTCTACCCTTTGATTATTTTCGCCACCATCGCCACCGTGGTGGCATCGCAAGCCTGTATTTCGGGTGTTTTCTCTATCGCCAGACAAGCCATGCTACTCGGCTATTTACCTCGCTTTGAAGTGCGCCATACATCCAATAAAGAAATTGGTCAGATCTACATCCCTTTCTTCAACTGGCTACTATTTGCCGCGGTCTGCATCCTTGTGATGACATTCCAAAGCTCAGAAAACTTGGCGGCGGCCTATGGCATTGCTGTGACCATGACCATGACACTGGATGCCATATTACTTATCGTAGTGGCTATTAAAATATGGCATTGGCGCCCTGAGCTGGCCGCGCTCTTGATCGTGCCGTTTATTCTGCTCGATATTGCCTATTTCTCATCCACGTCGTTGAAAATCATCCATGGAGGTTGGTTGCCAGTACTGATTGGCATCACGGCATTCTTCATTATGGCAACCTGGAAGCGCGGTCGCGACAGCGTGCAGACGCGTTTAAATAATGAAACCATGCCGCTGTCACTATTCGTCAATAGTATTGGTGCTTCTGCTGGGCAGACTGTGCAAGGCACGGCCGTGTTTATGAATAGCTCGCTAGAGCAGGTGCCGCATGCGCTATTGCATAATATGAAGCACAACAAAATCATTCATGAACGTAATATTGTGCTGCGTATTGCTACTAAGGATGTGCCCTTTGTCGAAGACTCAGAGCGCCTGAGTATCAATGAGATCAGTCATCACTTTTATCTCATCACGGCGAACTACGGATTTAAAGAGCAGCCTGACATCGAGCAAATTTTTGCACTCTGCCGCAATCATTCGCTGAATTTAGACGTTATGGATACCAGCTTCTTTGTTTCACGCGAGCACATTATTCCCAACAAAGAAAACCCTATGCACCGCTTGCGGCAAATGCTGTACATCGTCATGGCGCGCAACGCTGTGCCGGTGACTGACTTCTTTAGCATTCCTAGCAATCGCGTCGTGGAGATGGGCACGCAGATTCGACTGTGATGCCCATGCCTGTCTTATCAATGCAGATAGCAGCTAAGGCAAAGTCAGCGTGGCCATTAAGTAGACGCGCGCTTTGAGCCCAAGATGTGGCAAACTTGGCTCAATAAAAACAACAAGGAGCGCGCCATGCCCCCACCAATAGAGCGCCCAACGCCAGCGGACTCAAAAGAATCCAATGTCAAAAAAGTAGGCCTGCGTGATATTGCTCGCGGCGCATTCGCCGCCATTCCCGACTTACTCACGGTTAATCGTGGCCTATTTGGCCTAGCCACACTCAAGCCCGAATCTGAAATGTCCATTGGCCGCGTGTTAGAGCGCTGGGCACGACAAACCCCCGACCGCGTTGCGGTGCAATGGCAAGATCGTCGTTGGACTTATGCCGAGTTCAATAGTTGGGTCAATCGCCTAGCAGCCAGCTTCTCGCATCATGGCGTGCACAGCGGCGATACCGTCGCCATCTTGGCTGAAAATAGCCCAACGCAGCTGGCCTGCGTCGCGGCTGCGGTAAAGCTTGGCGCAGTTGCCGGCATGCTCAATTTCAACCAGCGTGGTGATGTCTTGCGCCATAGCATCGACCTCGTGAAGCCACGTATTTTGGTACTCAGCGACGAGTGTGGCGATGCGCTAAAGAGCACAGGCTTGAGCGTTGAAACTCGCCCCGATATCGGTTTCTTTTGGGTGCAAGGCCAAGGTCATGCACCCAGTGAAAGCGCTGATTGCCCCGCGGGCTTTACCGACTTAGCGCGCGATGCCGGCCGTCGCCGCAGTATCAACCCTGAAAGCACGCGCCATGTGCAAGCTCGTCAACCCTGTTTTTTTATCTTCACCTCAGGCACTACTGGCTTACCCAAGGCCTCAGTGATGACGCATTACCGTTGGCTCGCATCAATGGCCGGTGTCGGCAATGCAACGCTAAGGCTACGCGGCGATGACGTTTTTTATTGCTGCCTACCCTTCTACCACAACAACGCGCTCACCGTGGCTTGGGGCTGCGTGCTGTCGGCTGGTGCAACACTCGCCATTGATCGCAAATTTAGCGCCAGCCAATTTTGGGATCGTCTGCGCCACTACCGCGCCACCGGCTTCACCTATATTGGCGAACTACTGCGCTACTTACTCAACCGCGACCCGCTCGACAATGACACGGCGCATGATGTCCGCCTTATTACTGGCAATGGCCTGCGCCCAGAAATTTGGAAGCAATTTCAGCAACGCTTTGGTATCGAGCGCATCTACGAATTTTATGGTGCTAGCGAGTCCAATATTGGCTTTATTAATGCTTTTGGTGTCACCGAAACCGCCGGCTTTTCGCCGCTACCATTTGCCATCGTGCAGTTTGACGCCGATAGCGATGAGCCTGTGCGAAATGCCAAAGGCCGCTTGGTTAAAGTGAAAAAAGGCGGCGTTGGTTTATTGATTAGCGAAGTCAGCGAACGCCGCCCCTTCGATGGCTATACCGACCCGGAAGCCGGCGAGAAAAAAATGCTGCGCGATGTCTTCAAAAAAGGCGACTGCTATTTCAATACCGGCGACTTAGTGCGCGACCAAGGCCTGCGCCACATTCAGTTTGTAGATCGCGTTGGCGATACTTTTCGCTGGAAAGGCGAAAACGTCGCCAGCACAGAAGTTGAAGGCGCATTGGCCAGCGTTAGCAGCATTGCTCATGGTGCAGTCTACGGTGTATCTGTACCCGGATGCGATGGCCGAGCGGGCATGGCAGCCATCACGCTCAAGCCCGGCATGAGCTTCGATGGCAAGGAAGTAGCTGCAACATTGATTGCCTGCTTACCACGCTACGCCATCCCTGTATTCATACGCATACAGCCCGAGCAAGAAACCACCGGTACCTTTAAGTATCGAAAAGTCGAGCTCAAGCAATCCGGTTTCGACCCTAAAACCGTCGATGACGTTTGGCTCTTATTGCCACGCGAAAATATCTACGTGCCGCTGACGAAAAAGATCTTTGCCGATATTCACGCAGGTCGCATTCAACTCTAAGGCTGAGCAAATAATAGGATCGATGACATGACGCCACTTTCACCACCCGATAATATGTTTTTGCTCTTAGAGCGCCGCAACCAGCCCATGCACGTTGGCAGTTTATTACTGCTCTCACCGCCCGAAGATGCCGGCCCTAACTACGCACAAGAACTTGCCGAATGGGCATTGTCGTATCGGCGCGCGCAGCCGCCATTCAACCAAAAACTCACCAAACGCTTCGGCATAGCCTTTTGGGAAGAAGACACCGAATTCGATTTAGAAGCCCACTTTCACCATATTTCGCTGCCCAAACCTGGTCGTATTCGCGAGCTATTAGCCATTGTGTCAAAGCTGCATAGCGGCCTGATGGACCGCGCGAAGCCCTTGTGGGAAATCTACATCATCGATGGTGTCGAGGATGGCAGAATCGCCGTCTACAGCCGCATTCACCACGCGCTCATCGATGGTGTTGCAGGCATGCGCATGTTGCAAAAAGGCATGTCTCCAGACCCGCTTTGCCGCGACACCATACCGTTCTGGGCCATGCCACCACGCAAAAAAGCAGCGCCAGAAGGTGTTGTCGCTAATGTCACCGCGCCTATTTCAAAAGCTAGCAAAGCCATGGGGGCAATACGTGATCAGGCCGCAACCTGGCCACGCGTGACCAAAGAAATCATCAAGTCGATTAAAGCTCGAGGCAACGATGCCGATTATGTTTCGGTGTTTCAGGCCCCACGCTCTATTTTGAATCAACCCATCAGTGCCTCTCGCCGCTTTGCCGCTCAGTCATGGGCTTTACCACGCATCAAAGCGGTCGCAAAAAAACATAACGCCACGCTCAATGACATCGTCTTAGCCATGTGCGCGAGCGCTTTACGTCGATATTTAACCGACTTAAACGCACTGCCCGACAAACCCTTAGTAGCAATGGTACCGGTGTCTTTGCGCAAAGATGACTCCGATGGCGGCAACCAAGTCGGCATGGTGTTAGCGAATTTGGCCACGCACTTGAGCCACCCGCTCGAGCGCCTCGATGCCATTGCGCGCTCTGTACAAAACAGTAAAGACCGCTTCTCTAGCATGAGCCAGCTGGAAATCATGAACTACGTTGGCACCGCGCTAGCTGTTAGCGGCATCAATATGGCGACCGGTATTGCACCAACGTGGCAGGCCTTTAACATCGTTGTTTCTAATGTCCCTGGCCCACGCGAAACCCTGTACTGGAATGGCGCTAAGCTCGAAGGCATTTATCCGGTATCTATCGCCATGGATGGTCAAGCGACCAATATCACCGTGGTCAGCTACGCCGAGAAGTTTGAAATTGGCATTATTGCGTGTCGCCGCACCTTGCCGCATATGCAGAAGCTACTGGCGTACTTGGAAGAGGGGCTTGTGGAGCTGGAAAACGCCTAAACTTGCCCTGTGTTCGCGTGACCATGGATCACGCGAACACTCATCCTATTCAGTGTCATCGCCAGGGTCTAAAAAGCCACCTGACTGCCGTGCCCACAGCTGCGCATACAGGCCGCCAGCCGCTACAAGCTCATCGTGCGTACCAACCTCAATGATGCGACCAGCATCCATCACCACCAACCTATCCATGGCGGCAATCGTTGATAGTCTATGTGCAATGGCAATCACCGTTTTTCCTTCCATCAATCGGTACAAATTCTCCTGAATCGCCGACTCGACCTCAGAGTCCAACGCCGACGTGGCTTCATCGAGAATTAAAATCGGCGCGTCTTTCAGCATGACTCGCGCAATGGCTATACGCTGACGCTGGCCACCCGAAAGTTTCACCCCACGCTCACCCACATGCGCGTCATAGCCAGTACGTCCTTTGGCATCCTTTAGCGACAAGATGAACTCATGCGCTTGCGCTTTTCTTGCCGCCGCCTCAGTCATCTCCTGGGTCGCATCAGGGCGGCCATAGCGCAGATTCTCACTTACCGAGCGGTGCAGTAATGAGGTGTCTTGCGTCACCATACCAATCTGCGCGCGTAAGCTATCCTGCTGCACATCCGCAATATTCTGACCATCAATGACAATGCGTCCGCCAGCCACGTCATAGAAGCGCAGCAGCAAATTCACCAGAGTCGACTTCCCGGCACCCGAACGCCCGACTAAACCAACTTTCTCACCAGCGGCAATGCGCAGGCTCAAGTCCTCAATCACGCCACTTTGCTGGCCGTAATGAAAGCTCATTTTGTCGAAAATAATCTCACCGCGCGGCACACGTAAAACAGTCGCCTCAGGCCTATCTTCAACTACTTGCGGCACCGAAATGGAGCCAATGCCATCTTTCACGGTGCCGATATTTTCAAACAATGAACCGATTTCCCACATAATCCATTGCGACATACCCGACAAACGCAGCACCAAGCCTAGGGCCAAGGCCACCGCACCAACCGTTACTTCTGAGCCCAACCACAGCCAAATGGCCAAGCTGCCAACACTGAGCAAGAGCGCGGAATTGAGGCTATAGAGCGATAAGTTAAGCCACGTGACCAAACGCATTTGCGCATAGACCGTGATCAAAAATTCACCCATACCCTCTCGGGCATAGCTCGCTTCGCGTTGGGCATGCGAGAACAATTTCACTGTTTGAATATTGGTGTAGCTATCGACAATACGCCCCGTCATTTGCGAGCGTGCATCGGCTTGCTGCTGGGCGACGCGGCCCATGCGCGGCACAAAGAACTTCAGCATGAGTAAATACAGTAGCAACCACATAACTAGCGGTATAGCCAGACGCCAATCGGCATTAGCAAATAACACTAATGTGCCCAAGAAATAGACCACGACATAATTCAGCACGTCGAGCAGTTTAATGACGCACTCGCGCACCGCCAGAGCGGTTTGCATTAGCTTGGTAGCAATGCGACCGGCAAACTCATCCTGATAAAACGCCATGGACTGGCGCAGCAAATACCGATGCACCAACCAACGGATGCGCATCGGGTAGTTGCCCATCAGGGTTTGATGGTTCAGCAACGAATGCACAGTGACTAGCAACGGCAGGCCCAAAGCCACGGCGGCCATGGTGATCAGCTGCCAGCGCTGCGCCTCCATAAACGTTTCACGGCTCTGCACCGAGAGCCAATTAACGATGTCGCCCAGAAAGCTAAAAAGCCAGACTTCAGCAATGGCTACCAAGGTCATCAAGGCTGCGCCCATGAGCAAATACGGCCATGCACCACGAGTGAAATATAAACAAAATGCCAGCAGCTGGCGTGGTGGTTGCGTTAGCTGTTGCTCAGGAAACGGATTTAAGCGGCGTTCAAACCAAGAAAACATGCCATGCCTCGATAAATAAACAAGGCGGCTACTCTACCAGTGCAGCCTCACAATAGGCATCCCGCAAACTACGACGCTGTGGCGTTTCACCTACTTTCATGACTATTGCCGTGAGGTTAGCCTGCAACTCAATGCTCTCATGCGTTAACGATTGCCACGTTGGGTCTTGCGATACAGAGAGCCGTTCGGCATTGCGCCAAACCCCCTCTCGCCAAACAGCGACTAATTGTTGTGAGGCCAGATTAACCGGCAAACCAAGATTTGCCACAATCGTCATCAGCGGATCGTAACGCCGCCCAACTTCTCGCACGATGATAGGATAGGCCTCGTTGAGCACGGAATTGAAGCGATCATGATCACGCTTACGGCTTTTACCACTGGGCAGTGTTAAGCCGGTATTGGCCACTGCAAATGGCATATCGCGCTGCACATGGGCATTAATCGCGAGCAACATATCGTGGCCGCCACTCCAATCGCCACTATTCGCCGCATCCATGGCTGTTTGCCAAGCAGGCGCAATCGGCTTACCAACCAGATGATCGGTGATCATCTCGTCATAAAGCGCATAGAACTGCAGCGCCTCGTAGCCAAGACCCGCAGGGTCATCAAAAACGCTAGGATCATTCTCCAGTTGCAAGCGCGTTTGCTTCGTTAGTAAACGATACACCGTAGGAAAAACGGCGCGATGATCACAACCAAAAAAACTCTCCCACTCCGCTAATTTGCTCTCTACCCAGCGCACACAAACTAAGCCATCGACACCGCAACGCTCGGCATAATCAGGGGCAGGATCGGTTGGCACCAGTGGAGGCAGCAAATCAGTAAGTGGAATGTTGATCGATGGTTCAGCACGGGCAGCGCTGGCGCTATCAGCTGTTGCCGGCGCGCTCACGGCAGTGTCAGCTGCGGTACTGCTATCGCCACCGCAAGCTGCCAATAAACTCATTAAGCTAATGAGTACAACACTAGAAAAGTAGCGGTTCATGCGATTATTCACGCCATTTTTATTATTTATGCTGAGACTCTACAACGACTAAACAAAACCGCCAAATGTTGAATCAGATTAGAAACTTTAGGCATAAAAAAACGGGCCACTAGGACCCGTTTTTGACAAACCGCTAGCGCCCTAATGAGCGCTAGCTATTACACCAGTTTGTCGAGCTGCGGCACGATGTCGAAGAGATCGCCCACGATGCCGTAGTCGGCAACGGAGAAAATCGGCGCTTCTTCATCTTTGTTGATCGCAACAATGACTTTTGAGTCTTTCATACCAGCCAAATGCTGGATGGCACCGGAGATACCAACCGCAATATAGAGCTGTGGAGCAACAACTTTACCAGTCTGACCAACTTGCATGTCGTTAGGCACAAAACCAGCATCAACCGCCGCGCGCGAAGCACCAACAGCGGCACCCAGTTTATCCGCCAAGGTGTAGAGCAGATTGAAGTTCTCGCCATTGCCCATACCACGACCGCCCGATACGACGATTTTGGCACCGGCCAGTTCTGGACGATCCGACTTCGCTAGCTCTTCACCAACAAAGCTTGACTTACCAGCATCTTGCACTGAGCCGACTGCCTCAACGGCGGCCGAACCACCTTCAGCAGCGGCAGCATCGAAGCCTGTAGGACGCACGGTGATAACCTTGATAGCTTCACTTGATTGCACAGTAGCAATGGCGTTACCAGCGTAGATAGGACGCTCGAAAGTGTCAGCAGAGATAACCGCTGAGATTTCCGAGATTTGCGATGCGTCTAGCAAAGCCGCTACGCGTGGCAGGATATTTTTGCCGTTGGTAGTTGCTGGAGCCAATACGTGGCTATAAGACTTGCCTAATTCAGCAACTAAAAGCGCAACGTTTTCTGGCAGCTGATGCGCGTAAGCAGCATTGTCAGCCAACAACACTTTGCTTACACCAGCGATTTTAGCGGCGGCATCGGCAGCTGCTTGGCAGCCTTCACCGGCAACCAACACATGCACTTCACCACCAATTTTAGCGGCAGCGGTCACTGTGTTTAAGGTGGCGCCTTTGATGGACGCGTTATCGTGTTCTGCAATAATTAAAGTGGCCATGATTAGATCACCTTCGCTTCGTTTTTCAGTTTATCAACCAGCTCTTCAACCGTTTTCACCTTAATGCCAGCGCTACGCTCAGCAGGGGCGTTCACTTTCACGGTTTTCAAACGTGGTGTGGTGTCGACACCGTAGTCACCAGGTGCTTTCGTATCCAGTGGCTTTTTCTTGGCTTTCATGATGTTTGGCAGCGAGGCATAACGTGGCTCGTTCAAACGCAAGTCGGTGGTGACCACAGCAGGCAATGTCAGCTCAACGGTTTGCAAACCACCATCGATTTCGCGAGTCACTTTGGCTTTATCGCCGGCAACTTCAACTACTGAAGCAAAAGTACCTTGGGCATAGCCTGCCAGAGCGGCCAACATTTGACCCGTTTGGTTGTTATCACCGTCGATAGCTTGCTTGCCTAGAACGACCAAACCAGGCTGCTCTTCATCGCAAATTCCTTTCAGGATTTTAGCAATGGCCAGTGGCTCAGCGGCGTCATCGGTTTGTACCAAGATGGCACGGTCGGCACCTAAGGCCAAAGCGGTACGCAGTTGCTCTTGCGCAGCTTGTGGGCCAACAGTGACAGCAATAATTTCAGTAGCGACGCCTTTCTCTTTCAGACGAACAGCTTCTTCTACCGCGATCTCACAGAATGGGTTCATGGCCATTTTGACATTGGCCAGCTCCACGCCGGAGTTATCCGCTTTCACGCGAACTTTGACGTTGTAATCGACAACGCGTTTGACAGCGACAAGAACCTTCATGGAATCCTCAGCTATTTAACGATTTAAACGAATGATGAACATGACGAGAAAAGGTACGCAGCGCGCACAGACTGCTCTCGAAAGGCTCGGTATCTTGCAGTGTGATGCTTTAACGGTCAACCTGCCGACCGACGAAATACTCTTCAATTGCAATCAAACTCATTAAAAATCAGCTATTTGGGGTTTTACCCAAAACATGTTTATTACCCATGCGGACAGCCACATTGAGCAAAAAGTCTAAAAATGGCTCTTTTTCGCCAATAAATTGCGTGTAAAAGCCCGACTTAGTCAGCGCCGATGCACCATGCGCTAAAGCCCATGCCGCTGCGATATGCCAGGACGGTGGCACATCAGCGAGCTTACCTGCCTTAATCTGCCCTTCCACCATGGCATATAAGGTATCCACGTTTGAAGCGCGAATAGCATGCAACTTTTCTAACATGGTAGGCACTGCGCCATCGGCAACCAATTTGCTTTCTAGGCGCTCAAACAATAAATATTTGTCGGCATCCTTCACGCGAAAAGTGAAGTATTCGCGCACCAACGTTTGCTTATCTTCAGTCATGTCGATGCGAGCGAACATATCCGCTAACTCATCTTCATAGCGAATCATTAACAACACATAGATTTCGTTTTTGGTTTCGAAATGCTTATAGATAGTGCCTTTGCCAATACCCACTTTGTCGGCAATCATTTCTACCGTGACTTTATCTTCACCGTGCTCAATAAACAGCGCTTGTGCACAATCGAGAATGTCTTGTTCGCGCTGACGAAATTCGCGCGCTTTTTGCGTGGCTTTGGCTAAGTCACTCATGCCAGCTCCTTGTATCAACGAAAGATCCATATTCTCTCGTTGTCGGGCAAATAATCTATGAAGACAAGAGTTTAGTCTGCCATGGACCTTGGTGCTAGTGCCAAGGGTGAGAGCGTTTTCAGACCAAATAAACGTTTGAAGTTCTCTGTGGTGGCCTCGGCCAGGGCCTCAACCGATAAGCCGCGCAGTTGCGCAATATGCGCCGCGGTGTCAGGTAAATACGCCGGCTCATTGGGCTTGCCACGATTCGGTGTAGGTGCCAAATACGGCGCATCGGTTTCTATCAGCAAGCGATCCAGCGGAATGCGCTTAGCCACTTCTTTTAGCTCTAGTGCTTTATTAAACGTGACTATGCCGGAAATGGAAATGTAATAGCCCAAGTCCAAAGCGGCCTCAGCGGTCGCCCAATCTTCGGTAAAGCAATGCATCACTGCGCGCTCTGCCCCTTCTCGGCGCATTTGTGCCAGCACATCATCTCGCGATGAACGGGTATGAATAATCAGTGGTTTGGCGGTCTGGCGAGCGACGTCGATATGTGTCGAAAATAACGCCTGCTGCTGTTCGCGCGTGCTGGCATCGTGAAAATAATCTAGGCCTGTCTCACCAATGGCGATCACGCGCGGATGTTGCGCCAGCGCTAGTAGCTCAGCCACGCTAGGCGCATGCGCATCGGTATGGCAAGGGTGCACGCCTATACTCAGCGACACATCCGCATGTTGATCAGCAATAGCACAGAGATCGTCAAACTTCTCAGTTTCCACGCTAACACAGAGAAAATGTTCTACGCCGCGAGCACGTGCGGCATCCAGTGCACGCGCTAACGAGCCATCATGGCGGTCGAGTTTGAGCATGTCTAAATGGCAGTGGCTATCCACGAACATGGTGGCCTCCTTGTCGAGTGGCACGCGCCCAATGCAACCACAGATTATCGAGAATAGTCGCGGCAGCAACGTTGGTATCGTCGAGCAGTCGGCGTGCCTCTACGGCCTGCCACAGTGTTTCTAGCAAGCTTTGCGCATTGATTTCAGCGAGTTTTTGCAGTGATGGCAAATCGCTATGGCGCACCGGTGACTCTGGCGCTAAACCCTGCTGCACAGCGTCATCGAGCAGGCTTTGCCAGGCAGTGATTTGTTCAATCGGATCCATTTTAGTGAATTGGCCAGCCGCCGTTAATGGCTGCTCAGTACCACTACCTACCGCCAGCAAAGCATCGAGAATAGGCTGGCGCTGCACAAACCACGGCGAATCACTCAAAGCCAATGCCGCGAGCGGCGCACCTCGTGCCAAACCTAACAAAGTCTCGGCCATCGCCGGTGCACTCAACTGCGGACGTAACCACGACAGCGCATCATCCTCGCTAGGCAAACTCAACGGTAGCAACTGACATCGGCTACGAATAGTCGCCAATAACGCCGTGGGCTGATCGGTCAGCAGTAAAAATACACAGCGCTGGCCGGGTTCCTCTAAGGTTTTCAACAGGGCATTGGCCGATGAAGTGTTCAGGGCATCGGCGGGATCAATAATGATGACGCGATAGCCCTGCATTTGTGCCGTTTGCGAGGCAAAGCTCACCACGGCGCGCGCCTGATCAATCTTGATGACTTTGCTGGCTTTGTCAGAATCAGTCTCGGGGCTGAGTACGTAATAATCTGGATGCGTACCTGCCATGAGCAACTCACAACCGCGACAATGGCCGCAAGCTGCATCAATTGAGGGAGCTTGACATAGCATGCGTGCCGCAAACGCTTCAGCCAAGCGACGCTTACCGGTACCAGCAGGCGCGGCAAACAGCATGGCATGCGGCAGGCGCTCGGCGTGTAACAAACGATTGAGCGAAGCCCAAATGCCCTGCTGCCAGGGATATACATCAGTCAACATGGTGGATCTCACAGTGGGCAATATAGGCCGACAAAACACCGGCGACATCGCGCTGTACGGCGGCCAATGGCTGGCCGGCATCGATACGTTTTATGCGCTCAGGCTCAGCCTCAGCGCGCGCTAAATAACTGGCTCGCACGCGCC
>CAXIBK010000048.1:0-12265 GCA_964022225.1 uncultured Paraperlucidibaca sp. | reverse complement strand
TGCTGCAAACGGGTAATCCGGCAGGTTGACGAAACGAGACTCGGGCGTACGCAGCGTGGCCATAAGCGGCTCCTGAGATTGGCGCATGGATGGTTTGTGTGAAAGCCAAGGCAATGCACGGCATAATGGCCGACCTTAACAGACTTTTCTTGTAGGACAATTGCATGCGCATCATTTCCGCCAACCTCAATGGCATCCGATCCGCCGCCAAAAAAGGCTTTTTCGACTGGCTCACTGAAAAAAGCGGCGCCGATATTGTCTGCATTCAAGAAACTAAAGCACACATCCATCAGCTCGATGAAGCCGTGTTTAACCCCGACGGCTGGCATCGCTACTTTTTCGACGCCGTAAAACCCGGCTATGCCGGCACGGCCATTTATAGCCGCCGTGAGCCCGATGCCGTGCGCACCGGTTTAGGCTTTGAGATCTGCGACACCCAAGGACGCTGGATTGAAGCGCAGTTTGGCGATCTCACCGTGGTGTCTTTGTATCTGCCCTCTGGCTCGGCCAATGATGATGCTCAAGCGCGCAAAGATATCTTTTTGGGCGAGCTAATGCCCATACTGAAAGCTCGTCAAGCCGCCGGTGAAAAACTGATTATTTGCGGCGATTGGAATATTGCGCACAAAGAAATCGACCTGAAAAACTGGAAAGGCAACCTGAAAAACTCGGGCTTTTTGCCGCATGAGCGCACCTGGCTCACCACCCTGTTTGATGACACCGGCTTTGTCGATGCCTTCCGCCTCATCGACCAACGCGCCGAGCGCTACACCTGGTGGAGCAACCGCGGCCAAGCCTATGCCAACAATGTGGGGTGGCGCATCGACTATCACATCATTAGCGAGAACCTGCGCGAACGCGTGCAGGCCGTAGACATTTACATGGATGAGAAGTTCTCAGATCATGCGCCCCTAATCATCGACTACGCCGACTGAGCCCACCATGCCCGCACCCGACAAAGCCACGCTAGCGCGCTGGCGCCAAGACATTCGCTTTAATGCCATGTTGCGCGAACACACGCTGACCTACACCACGACCTGGGGCATCTTTTCGCCCGAGAGCATCGACGCCGGCACGCAACTATTACTCGACTTGATGGACGTGCCAGCGGATGCCGACTGCCTAGACATTGGCTGTGGCTATGGCCCCATCGGCATGACATTAGCCAAGCTCGCACCGCAAGGCCAAACGCTGATGGTCGATAAAGACTTTATGGCCGTGGAATACGCCAATAAAAACTGTGCGCTCAATGGCATCAGCAATGCCAAAGCCATGTTGTCGAACGGTTTGCAGCATGTGCCCGAGGGCATGACGTTCGACATCATTGTGTCGAACTTGCCGGCTAAGGCTAGCAAAGAGCAGCACTACTTATTTCTTTACGATAGCCTAGCTCGCCTGAAGCCCGGCGGTCGCTTTTATGTGGTCACCATCAATGGCTTGCGCGAGTTTATGGCGCGCACCATGAAAGAAGTGTTTGGCGATTACGACAAGCTCAAACAAGGCAAGGTCTACACCGTCGCGGTGTCGGAAAAGCGCTAAGCCATAGCTGGCTTAACGCATTGAGCAGAAGCTAAACCAGCTCGACGATCAACAACACCGTTGCCGCCAGCATTAGCGAGAAGGTCAGGCCAGCGCCCATGCGGCGCGCCTGCATCGCCGTCGTCAACATGCCAATCGCATGCAATACGCGGCCAACGCTGAAACCAATAACTAAGCCGGCGACCCAGTTATTTGGCGTCTGATTCATGCACAGAGCCAAGATCACCAAGCCAAAAATGGGCACAAATTCAATGCCATTACCATGCGCGCGAATGGCGGCTTTCATGGCGATGTTGCCGCCATCGCCATGTGCAATTCGCTCACGCATACGCACACGTGAAACATTCATAGCCAGTAGCAATAGCAACGCCGCATTAAAGGCAACAAACACATAAAACCAAATGAAGTTATCCATGGCACTTACTCAGCAGAAAATGTCGCTTGAGTATGCCAGAGCTAGCGATACGCGCCAGTAACCGCGCCGACGCGCGCAATGCTTACCAGCCCAATGCTTTTTGCTGTGCCGCCAGCAGATCTTTCACGCCTGCATCCGCCAAATCAAGCAGCGCTATCGTCTCATCACGGCTGAATGATTTGCCTTCGGCTGTGCCTTGAATCTCGATGAGACCACCATGCTGCGTCATCACCACATTCATGTCGGTGTCGCAGGCAGAGTCTTCGGTGTACTCCAAATCGAGCAATGGCACGCCATCGACAATGCCCACCGAAATCGCGGCAACCAAATGCTGCAACGGGTCTTGCTTGACTTTCTTCTCACGCAGCAGCCAGCTCAAGGCATCGACCAAAGCCACAGCACCGCCAGTAATCGCCGCCGTGCGCGTGCCGCCATCAGCCTGAATGACATCGCAATCGATGGTGATGGTGTGCTCGCCGAGCTTCTTCATATCGACCATGGCGCGCAACGAACGGCCAATGAGGCGTTGAATTTCCAGTGTGCGACCACCTTGCTTACCCTTGCTGGCCTCGCGGCTATTACGGGTATGCGTGGCGCGCGGCAACATGCTGTATTCGGCCGTAATCCAACCCTCGCCCTTGCCTTTCAAAAAGCGTGGCACACCCGTTTCCACCGACGCAGTACACAACACTTTGGTGTTGCCAAACTCGATCAGCACCGACCCTTCTGCATGACAGGTGAAATCGCGAGTGATGGTGATGGGGCGAAGTTGGTTGGGCAAACGACCGCTAGAGCGCATGGGCTATTCCTGAGTGGATGATAAGATGGCGCACAGTATACCTGCCGAGAGCCTTGCTATGTCCGATCTGCCCGTATTCAGCATGACAGCCTTTGCCCGCCGTGAAGCCAGCGGCTCATTTGGCCATGTCAGTGTGGAGCTGCGATCGGTCAATAGCCGACATTTAGAAGCTACTTTGCGCTTGCCCGATGCCTTACGTGAGCATGAATTTGCCTGGCGCGAACGCCTACGCAAGGCCATCAGTCGTGGCAAAGTTGAGCTCACAGTGCGTCATGATGCTGGCTTGGATGCGCCCGCGAACATTCGCATCAATACCGCCCTAGCCGAGCAACTAATTGCTGCTGCCGAGCACATCGACGGCCTCACGCGACACAGCTCGCCGATCAGCCCCACCGATATTCTTGCCCTGCCCGGTGTCATTGTTCGTGATACACCCGATATGAGTGAGCTTCCTACAATTGTCAGCGAGCTTATCGACGCTGTGTTATCAGACTTTTTAGCCATGCGTGCCCGCGAAGGTGCGGCACTGAAAGCCATGATTGAGGCACGACTGGTCGGCATCGAGAATGAAATCACGGTCGTAAACACCCGCCTGCCGGTGATCATGCAGCACTATCGCAGCAAGCTCGCCGAGCGCCTAAGCGAGCTCGAAGCGGCATTAGTTCCCGAACGCCTAGAGCAAGAGCTGGTGCTATTTGCACAAAAAATAGATGTCGCCGAAGAACTCGACCGCCTCACCGCGCATGTCGCTGAAATTCGCCGCGTATTGAATAGCGGTGGTGCCATTGGCCGCCGCCTGGACTTTCTCATGCAGGAGCTAAACCGCGAGGCGAATACGCTCGGCAGCAAGGCCAGCACGGCCGACAGCGCGTGGTCTAGCGTTGAGCTGAAGGTGTTGGTGGAGCAGATGCGGGAGCAGGTTCAAAACATCGAATAGCCCTAGCCTCGCCTCGCGCACGTCATAGCCCTCGGCCGCTACCATCGCTACCAGCCGAGCATAGTCGACATACACGATGCGGTACTCGGCCTTGATCGGCCAGAGAAACTGCATGCCCCACATGCCGCCACCGCTGGAGAGGTCAACAAAACCGGTGGGGGTATAGGTTTTCAGCGGGTCACTGGGGCGGCCATCACGGCGGTAAGCGATAATAACAACCAGCGCATTACAGCTTCTACAATCGATTTACAACATAAAGTGGATTTGCATCTCGCCAACCATAAAACCAAGTACTGCACCAACCAAAATCAAGATCCACTCTTCTTCTTTAAAGGCTGGGCGCAACATACCCTCAAACTCCACCGGCGTGAGCTGACGCATACGCGTAATCAAGGTATTGCGCACATCCATCGCATCTTCGGCATAGGCCTCCATATGCTTCATGGTTTCAGGCAGGCGCTCCAAAATACGCTCAGCAACAGTGGCCTTCATGGCAATGTACTTTTCTGTGCCCACGGCATAGAGCACGAGCGGTCGAGCAAGGCCGGCCTGCTCATCGATAACTCGGCGCACATGCTTTTGCAGCAGCGTGATGACTCGATCAGAGCGCGGGCCCGTAAATAGCTCTTCCATCATGACACCAGGCGTCAACATTTGCTTTGAGATCAGCGCGGCATAGTCGCCCGCCACTTCGTGCTGACGCTTTAGAAATAGGCCATGCAAAGTGAAGCCGAAAATTTTCTTAGGGTGCAACGGGCGAAATAACATTTGCAGCGCGAGCCAGTCACTGAAGAAGCCCACAAAACCACCGAAAGCTGGCAACATCCAAGGCTGACGGAATATTAGCCAACACACCATCTGAACCAAGCCAATAATAAAGCCGAAATAAAACCCGGCTTTACAGAAAAATTTCAGCTCTTCTTTTCCTACGCTTTGAAACACCTCATTTAGCAGTGCTTTGTCTTTTTGCAGATTGCTGATAACCATATGGCGAATGTCGAAATAGCGCGACACGTCGTGCTGCACTTCGCCCATGATGGTTTGTACGATTTTCGGCGCTTCCGCCTTCACTCGCTTGATGATGGAGTTACGCATGAACATCGGCATGCCTTCCCATAGCCCAGGCTGATACTGATGCATGACTTCACGCACGATATCTTCTGAGGCTTCCATCATTGGCGCTTCGATTTCTCGCGCAATGCGCTTAGGATCGAGGCGAGCAAAGATTTCTTCTGGCTTAATGAGACGCTCGGTCATCAAGTCAACGGCGATGGTCGCCATTTTTACCGACTTGCGCGGCACAATACCCTGCCAGCCAAAAAACGGCTTAATGCCCCAAAACTCAATGGGGTAAAACATCATCTTGATAGCCACCACTTTGGTGACATAGCCAATGATGCCGCTAATGAAAGGGATAGAGATATAAAGCCACATATCAGCTTTAAATTCGGCGATCAGTGCGTCCATAACAATCCGTTAATAGCGTTGATTTTCTTATGATGTTGGCGGTTCGCGCAAAGGCAGCGACAAGCGCGATGGGTCGGCGGGAATGATGCCACGATATGGTGCCATCAGGCGCGGCAAATCGGCAGCTAAATCACCTGTTGGGTAGAACGCGGGCAACATATGGAGCTCTTTACGGCCAAAATCCATGATAAACGGTACGATGGGCACGCCAGCCTTCATTGCCATGTGGTAAAAACCTGTCTTCCATGCCGGCGATGCATGACGCGTTCCTTCAGGTGCAATACCAATATACACATTATCTTCTCCGGCAAAACGAGCAGCAACCTGCTCAACTTGGCCACCGCGCGAACCAGTTCGGTACACCGGCATTACCCCTAGCCAGCGAAAAATGCCGCTTAAGGGCCCTTTAAATAATTCAGCTTTAGCCATTACGGTAATTCGCAGCCGTAGCGCTAGAGTCGCCGCAGCGGCCAAAAAGCCATCGCGATTTGATGTGTGCGGTGCCCCAATAAAAACAGCCTTGGGCACCGTCATTGGTGTACCGGTCACTTTCCATCCACTTAGGTGTAACCACACTTCACCAATTCGCTGGCTAAATGCATTGCCGCGCCTTGGCACTTCGGGGCCAAGCATTTCAGCCGTAATGACGCTATTGCGCCTTGTTTCTATCGTAGGTTCTGTCATGACGACTCGATGTCTATAGTTTGTGCTGTTATAACGCAAAAAAGGGATCACAGCGCAGCTGCAACCCCTTTCATTTACTCAACTTGCATAGGCGGTTAGGCCATAGCTTAGAAAGTGCGCGAAATCAGCTCTTTCATAATTTCGTTGGTACCGCCATAAATACGGTTAGCACGCGTATCGATATAAGCCTGCGCAACAGGATATTCGGTCATAAAGCCGTAACCGCCATGCAGCTGCACACACTCATCGACCACTTTCGACAGCAGATCTGACACCCAGTATTTCGCCGCAGCGGCAGCATCCACTTGCAAAGTGCCCTTCAACTGCTCTTCGATGCAGCGATCAACAAACACACGAGCAATCTGTGTTTCTGAGCGTAGTTCGGCAAGTTTGTATTTAGTGTTTTGGTAGGCCGCAACCGGCTTGCCGAAGACTTTACGATCACGCACATAAGCCAAGGTGTGAGCCAACACGCTTTCACAACCAGACGCACACATGATGGCAATCATCAGACGCTCCCAAGCCAGCTCTTTCATTAGCATGATGAAGCCCATGCCTTCGCTGCCAATTAGGTTCGACTTTGGCACACGCACGTTATCGAAAAATAACTCGCAAGTGTCCTGGCCTTTCATGCCGACTTTTTTCAGTGGGCGGCCTTTGCTAAAGCCTTCACGATCAGCTTCGATTAGCAGCAGCGATACACTTTCTGCGCCCTTGTTGGGGTCGCCAGTTTTCACCACGACCACGGCGATATCGCAGAGATAGCCGTTGGTGATGAAGATTTTGCTGCCATTTACGATGTAATCATCGCCATCAGCAATGGCTGTTGTGCGCACAGCCTGTAGATCAGAACCCGTGCCTGGCTCAGTCATGGCGATGGAGCCAACAGCTTCACCTGAGCACATTTTTGGCAGCCACTTTTGCTTCAACTCTTCGCTAGCGAAGTTATTGAGATAGTTAGCAACGATGTCGGAGTGTAGCGAAAAGCCCGAAGCAGAATCGCCGGCACGCGCTTGCTCTTCCATCAAAATCACACTGTACAGGCGGTCGACGCCAGACCCACCGTATTCTTCCGGCATGGTTGGGCAAAGCAGGCCTAGTTCGCCAGCTTTGTTCCATAGATTACGATCGATGTGCTGTTGCTCTTCCCATTTTTCGCGGTGCGGCGCTAGCTCTTCTTCAAAAAAGCGGCGAGCGGTACGGCGGAAGTCTTCGTGGTCTGCGCTGAAAATTGTGCGCGGAATCATGGCATTCATTGGTGTTGGGATGTTCAAGCTCATAACGGCCCCCTAATTCATCTGATGGATAGCATCTGTAAATAACTAGACATTGTCGGCCTCCTATTTACAATACGGCCGTACAACTTGTGATGCTTTATACGCAGACTTAGCTAAGGATTCAAGTAAAAATGACTGCACAGTCGCAAAATAAAGATAACCATCGTCGTACCCAAACAGAGCGCAGCGAAGCCATGCGCCAACGCTTAATCAACGCCACGGTCACTTGCCTAGCGAACGAAGGCTATGCCGGCACGACGGTAAGTAAAATTATCTCTCAAGCCGATGTTTCGCGTGGCGCCCCCATGCATCACTTCCCTACCAAGGCCAGTCTGCTGGAAGCCACCGCCGAATTTCTAATTCGCTGGATGAATCGCCACCTTGCACGCGCAACGCGCGGCGTGGTCGACTCAGAAAATCGCGCCGCCGATATGATCACTGCCAGCTGGCGCGAGCTACACGATGGCCCTGAAAGCTTAGCCCTGATGGAGCTAATGCTCGCCAGTCGGCGCGATGAAGACCTAGCTCGCGTCATGCGCACCTTGTGGGATGCCGGTAGGCAAGCGCTGGATATGGCCAGCAAGCACTATTTCGAGCCCGACTTTAATGGCATTAAACCAACGCAGCTTTTTGTCTTAACGCATTGGCTGATGCGCGGCATGGCCTTAGAGCGACACTTGATGAATGACGCTCCTGTAGCAGACCACTTCATTGAGCTATGGGGCCAAGTCATGAGTCAGCACTTACAAGCCAAGCCAAATGTCTCCACACCTCCGCCGCGGCCTGCATTTTGGAACCGCTCATTGGCGACAAAAACGGACTAATTCGCCAGCACTTTTGCGGGTGTCAGCTCAACACCCTGCCAACTCAACCCTAGCCAATGCTTCTCGCGCTCACCCTGTGGGCGGAAAACTCGAGTGCCCATCAGGTAGTCAAACCAAGGCTTCGTAACACACCAGTTTGCACTCGCCTGAGAACCCATATGGTGGTCGTAATGCCAAGGCACATGCTGACGAGCCCACTCCGGGTCTTGATGTGAATGCTTGTGCACACGGTAATAATTCGCGGCGCTATACCACAGCGTACCAACAAAAAATGGCGCAATCGGGAACACCGGAACTAGCACTGCACTAGCGGCAATTAACGACCATGCCTCCTTTCCTTGCGCATGTAGGCCTAAAGGAAACTTCTCATAATTTGGATCGTAGTAGTCATGCTGACGCACCACCTTGTGATGCTCGTGGAAATGAAATGACCAAAAGCTGTCGCGATCTCGACCCATGCCGTGCAACACATATTTATGCATGGCCCACTCTACGGCGTTAGCCGTAATCAGCCCCAATGGAATGCCCAACATACAATTCTCACTATTATTATCGCTGTAACTTATTAAGGTTTTACCATGCCCAATGGCGAAGTTTCCTATCCACTAAAGCTCTGCGACGTTTTTTTTGATTAAATAGCCATACTCGTGCACTAAGCACACGCCACTCTGCGAGCCCAGCATGTCCGGAACTTTATTTATCATCGCCGCCGCCTCCGGCACAGGTAAAACATCGCTAGTGAAATCATTAGTCGCTAGCGATGAACGCCTGGGAGTATCGATTTCGCACACCACGCGAGCGCCTCGCCCTGGCGAGATTGATGGCGTTAACTACCATTTCACATCGCGCGAAAAATTTCTCAGCGAAGTCGGTGCTGGCCAATTTCTCGAGCATGCCGAAGTCTTCGGCAACCTCTATGGCACCTCGCGGACATGGGTTGAAGAACAGCTGCTTAAAGACCATGACGTGATTTTAGAAATTGATTGGCAAGGCGCAGCTATCGTGCGCGACCTCATGCCACAAGCGCAGTCAGTATTTATTCTGCCACCATCATTACCCGAGCTTGCTGAGCGCCTCAATGGTCGCGGCACAGACAGCGCCGAAGTCATCGCTCATCGTCTCAGCGAAGCCATCGCCGACATTGGTCATTACGCCGACTTCGATTACCTCGTGATAAATGATGATTTTGCTACCGCACTCGCCGACCTACGCAGCATTGTTCGTGCCGCGCGCCTGAGCAATCGCGCGCAAAGCCAACGCCAGGCAAACTTGATTCGACGCCTGCTCTCCGGAGGCTAAACCGCCAGCGCTTAAGATGCGCAAACGAGCACCCTCCGGAGGTTGTGTAAAAAAGCCGCAGGCGTTAGAATCCCGCCCCTTATTTGCCCGCTGTTTGGAGCGTTATCATGGCCCGCGTAACCGTCGAAGACTGTCTGACCAATTTAGATAACCGTTTTGAGTTGGTGCTGGTTGCCTCTAAGCGCGCACGCCAATTGGCGACAGGCGGCAAAGAGTCAAGCCTGCCCTGGGAAAACGACAAGCCCACCGTGATGGCCCTGCGCGAAATCGCTGCCGGCTTAGTCACTCGTGAAATTCTCAACGAAGTGCCAGAAGAAGAAGCACTACCCGATTTGAGCAATTTAGGTAACCTCGAATACCAACCACCTATCGAGCTCTAAATCCTCGTTAGTTTTCTTGCGTCATTGCGGCTTTTTTCAAGATATTCCTCGTCTTAGCCCCTTGACGCAGCACCTCGCGATGCAGACACTGAGAACATGAACTCAGGCATCGACGCCCTCTGCACACGTCTCTCAAGTTACCTTTCGCCAGAACAAGTAGCGCAAGTTCATCGCGCCTATCTTTTTTCTGAGCAAGCTCACATTGGCCAATTTCGGCGCAATGGCGACCCCTACGTCACCCACCCTTTAGCCGTTGCGCATATTTTATGCGATATGCACATGGACCATCACAGCCTGATGGCCGCTATGCTGCACGACGTCATTGAAGATACTGCTGTCAGCAAAGAGGCATTAGCTAAAGAGTTTGGCGATGAAGTCACGGCGCTAGTCGATGGCGTGACCAAGCTCACGCAAGTGCATTTCAATAGTAAAGCCGAGGCGCAGGCTGAGAACTTTCGTAAGATGATTCTCGCCATGACCCACGATGTGCGCGTGATCGTGGTGAAGCTCGCCGATCGTTTGCACAATATGCGCACGCTTGATGTGCTCACGGTGGAAAAACGCAAACGCGTGGCGCGCGAAACCCTCGATATTTATGCGCCTATTGCCATGCGCTTGGGCATGAATGACATCCGCATCGAATACGAGGAACTGGGCTTTCATGCCATTTGGCCGATGCGCGCCGAACGTATCGAACATGCTGTAATGGCCGCGCGAGGGCACAGGCGCGAAATGGTCATCAGCCTAGAGGTCGCCATTAGCGAGCGTTTGGCTCGCGAGGGCATCAAGGCCAGAGTTGAAGGTCGCGAAAAGCACCTCTACAGCATTTACCAAAAGATGCGCGAAAAGCGTCGATCATTCTCTGAAATCATGGATGTCTACGGCTTCCGCGTCATCGTTGAAAGTGTCGACTCGTGTTATCGCAGTCTTGGCTTAATGCACAATTTATATAAGCCAATCCCAGGCAAGTTCAAAGACTATATCGCCATCCCCAAAACCAATGGCTACCAGTCATTGCACACGGTTTTGAAAGGCCCTCGCGGCGTGCCCATTGAAGTGCAAATTCGTTCTGAGGCCATGGATGCCATGGCCAGCAATGGCATCGCAGCGCATTGGCTGTATAAGTCCGACACCTTCACCAACACCTCGCAAACACGCGCACGTGAGTGGATGAAGTCGCTGCAAGAACTGCAAAAAAATGCCGGCGACTCGCTGGAGTTTATCGAGAGCGTGAAGATCGATCTCTTCCCTGACGAGGTCTATTTGTTCACGCCGAAAGGCCGCATCATGACGCTGCCACGCGGCGCAACACCGGTAGATTTTGCTTATGCCGTGCACTCTGACATTGGCGATACTTGCGTTGCCGCACGCGTAGATAATCGCCTAGCGCCGCTTAGCTTGCCGCTTACTACTGGGCAAACCGTTGAAATCATTGCGGCACCTGGCGCTCGCCCCAACCCTAGCTGGCTAGACTTTGTCATCACCAGTAAGGCACGCGCGAAGATTCGCCACTTTCTAAAAGATCAGCAATCAGATCAATCTCACGATTTAGGCCTGCGCCTGCTCGAAAAGTCGCTATCTAGCTTAGGTAAAAAGTACGCCGAATTACCGCCAGAGCAGATGGCCAGTTTGCTTAAAGAGCTGGCCATGGATAGCGCCGATACGCTACTTGAAAATATCGGCATGGGCAATCAGGTGCCGCAAATTATTGCTCGCCGCTTGGTGCCTGATGATGATATTGCAAAATCATCTACGCTTAAGCGTCCCACCCATAATGGCATCGCGATTCGTGGTACCGAAGGCTTAGTTGTGTCGTATGCTCGCTGCTGTCGCCCCTTACCAGGTGACGACATCATGGGGCATTTAAGTGCGGGGCGTGGCGTCGTTATTCATCGCCACAAATGCCGTAATATGACGGCTGAGGTACGCAGCAACCCCGATAAGTGCGTACCACTACGCTGGGCAGAAAAGGTCGATAGGGAGTTTATTTGCCAACTGCGCATCGCTTTGGTAAATCGCCGCGGCATGCTCGCAGAAATCGCCCGCGAGGCCACCGAAAGTGAGGCCAGCATCGATAATGTTCAGATTGAAGAAAAAGGCTCGCATCATGGAGTCATGCAGCTTGGCTTGGTAGTGCGCGACCGTATCCACTTAGCCCGAGTTATTAAACGTATTCGTGTTTTGCCCGGTGTCGACAAAGTCACCCGAGTAAGCGCTTAATTTTGCAGGAGTGTTAGTTTCAATGAATCGCGCCGTTATCCAAACCAATAAAGCCCCAGCAGCCATAGGCACTTATTCGCAAGCAGTGAAAGTTGGCAACACGGTTTATCTATCGGGCCAAATTGGCCTCGACCCCGCCAGCATGCAGCTGGTTGACGGAATTGATGCGCAAATCGTGCAAGTTTTCGAAAACCTAAAAGCCGTCATTGAAGAGTCTGGCGCCACGCTGCAAGACATTGCCAAGCTCAATATTTTCCTCACTGACCTAGGCCACTTCGCCTTAGTTAACGAGATGATGGCGCGCTACTTTACTCAGCCTTACCCCGCTCGCGCTGCCATTGGTGTGGCATCATTACCGCGTGGAGCCTTGGTAGAGATGGACGGCATTGTGGTCACCGCCTCATGAGAGGTTAGTTAATCGTAC
>CAXIBK010000047.1:0-12296 GCA_964022225.1 uncultured Paraperlucidibaca sp. | reverse complement strand
CTCTCTAGTCATGGCTTTATTGGCTTTGCTGCAATGACTGCCGATACCGTTGCGCAAGCTATTGAGCTTGCTGAGCGCTTTATTAGCCTACGCTTAATGGGTTTCGCTCTACGCCTAGAAGTTCAAGGTGATGAAGCCTGCCTATACCTCAGCTGCGATCTAAACCTGCAACCTTTGCGCGATACTGCTGTAGCGGCGCTAATGGTAGGCCTAGGACAAATGGCGCAAGTGCTCACGGGCGAAACGCTTTACGGCGTCGCCGATATCGACATTCCCGAAAATAAGCGCTTTGACGAATTCAGCCACATCTTGCCGGCCAAAATACATTTTGCGCAGCCTGAAAATGTCATTCGCTTCGCCAAAGCCTATTTAGATTTGCCGCTAGTCATGGCCGATGCCAGCTCCAGCCAACTAGCCATTGAGCAATGTGAACGCGAGTTGGTAGCGATTGGTCACACCAACCGCTTTGTTCGGCAAGTGCGTGACTTAATTCACGATGAGCACGATGGCTTTCGCAGTGTTGAGGCAGTGGCAACTATTTTGTGCATGTCGGAGCGCACCTTAAAGCGCCAGCTCGCCCAAGACGGCACTAGTTTCAGCGATATTTTGGAGGATTTGCGCCGCCAGCGTGCGGTCTTGCTACTGCGCCAAGATGTGCAGAGCATCGAACGTATCGCTGAGCTGCTAGGCTACTCAGACGTGGCCAACTTCACTCGCGCTTTTAAGCGCTGGACAGGCACTACGCCAAGTCAATATCGACGCAGCACCTGATCCAAAACGCTTCATTTAAAGTATTTGGGCAAAAGTCGCTTAATAAAAAAGGCGGCGCATTTTAGACAAAACGCGCCGCCCTAATCTGCCACAGCATTTTCTAACGAGAATAATCAGCGCCTAATCGGTCAAGCTTGCGCAGCAGCGCAGGCCATACAAACGCACCGCCTAGGCCGCTGGTTTGCACGCGCATGGACTCAGCGACGCCTGCCACAATCTGCGGATTAATCTCGGTCAGCGGCCCACCAGCCTGCGCCGACAGCTGAATCTGACAAGTACTTTCAAACACATACATGCTCAAAAAGGCATCCGCGATGGTTGGCCCAACGGTTAGCAAACCATGATTTCGTAGCATCAGAAAGTTTGCCGAGCCAAGGTCGGCTTGCAAACGCGGCTTCTCATCGGGGCGAAATGCCACACCCTCATACTCGTGATAGGCCAAGCCAGCCAAGACAAATGTCGATTGCTGTGAAATCGGCAATACTCCACCCTGCTGGGCGCTCACCGCGACACCCGCACGCGTATGCGTATGCAGTACGCAACCAGCATCTTCTCGGGCCTCATGTACCGCCGAATGAATGACAAAACCTGCTGGATTCACCGGAAATGGCGAATCAATGACTTTGTTGCATTCAGCATCAACCTTCACCAATGACGACGCCGTAATTTCGTCAAACATCAGCCCATACGGGTTAATGAGAAAATGGTGCTCTGGCCCCGGCAGACGAGCCGAAATATGTGTGAAGACTAAATCGCTCCAGCCGTAATGCGCCACTAAGCGATAGCAAGCTGCTAAATCGCAGCGTAACTGCCACTCTTCAGCGCTGACACGTGTCTTTAGGCTAGGCATATCCACGCTGATTACTCGCTAGCGGCGCGATGCAATGCGCAGATTTTATTACCACTGGGATCGCGCAAATAGGCCAAATACAGCTTACCTAATGGACCTTCGCGATAGCCGGGTGGATCTTCAAGCGTTGTGCCGCCGTTCGCGAGGCCAGCCGCGTGCCAGGCATCGGCTGTAGCCGGATCTTTAGCCGCAAAACCAATCGTGCTGCCATTACCGCAACTAGCAGGCTCGCCATTGATGGGGGTTGTGAGGGCAAAAATACCGGTGTCGGTGAAGTAGAAGCAGCGGCCTTTAGGATCCATGACGCCGGGCTTATGGCCCATGGCACCGAGCACGGCATCGTAGAATACTTTTGAAGCTTGAATATCGTTGGCACCGATCATGATATGGCTAAACACGGGACTCTCCTTAGATCTACATAATGGCGAAGGAATGTAATAGCTGCTTCAAGCGGCACATGCAATAGCGCAAAAAAAAGGCCGCATCCCTGCGGCCTAAACTCAGCTAAATCACGCAAAAATTTTTAAGCTTTAGCAAAACCACCAAACAATCCACCAAGCAAGCCGCCCAGGATTTGGTTCAGTAAAGGACCTAAGACTGGAATTTGACCAATCAAATCTCCAACTACAGGGATGCTTGGTGCAGCCGGTGTGCTTGAGCCATTTGCACTGCCGCCGGTCGAGCCAGTCGAGGAACCACTGCCTGTTTGATTCGAGCCAGTTGGCGTTTGTGAGCCAGCGGGTGTTGTTTGCGGTGCTGCAACTGGTGCTACTTTCGCTAACTCTTCACCAAAGAATGGCACCATGGCTACAATTACTTTCGTAAACAACTGACCATTGGCAAGTGCTAGCAAGCCTTGAGCAATCTCTTCAGGAGTTTGACCATTTTCGCTGCCACCAAGAATGCCGTTCAACAATGCGATCAATGGGTTCAAAGCTTCATCTTTCGTGTTTACCAACTGATCAACCAAACTAGTTAACGCACCTAAAGCACCAGACTCTTTGTCGGTCAGCTGGTCAACTACGCCAGTCAATGGAGCCAAGACGCCCAACTGAGGATTTAGCAAGAAGTTCAACAGGTCATTGACTGGGCTTAAAATTGTGCCGCCTAATAAGCCGCCGGTTAGATTGGTCACTGAAGTAATCAGGCCTTGTGTACCAGGATTGCTAGGCTCACTTAATGCCAATATCGAGGCCAAGCCACTCGCTACTTGCTCAGGTGTCAGACCTTGGTTCAGACCGACAAGCACAGTATTGAGAGTCAGTACTAGCGGCGATAACTTACCTAAGTCATCAGCTGCCGTCAGATGGCTCACAAATAATGCTAGTTCGCATTGTTGGCTAGTGCCTTTTTCTTTCAGCACTTTGATAGGTGCCAGCAAATCTGCCTGCGACTGTTTGCTTGGGTCTAAAATCGCTTTGATCAGCTGCGGTACTGTCGTTGCAAATGGCTCGGCTAGCAAAACTTTTTTCGCGCCAGTGGCATCGCTAAGTAATACGTCGGCACAAACCACCGAATTGGCCACTGGTGGCTTAACTGGCGTACCGTCATCGTTAAATTCGCCCGTGCCATCAGATCCGCAAGCAGCAAGTGCTGCGGCAAATCCGGCTACCATCGTAAATCGAGCAATTGGTTTAAGTAAGTGCATAACAACCTCCTCTGTTTGGAATGGCGCCACTCTACGAGGAGGTTTACATCTATACAGTCAACATCATGTAAGGAAAAAACCGTACTACTACAAGATATTACAAAGTGAAATCCTAGCGACCAGCCATAAGTGGTTGATTTTCACGCGACGAGACGAAATAAATTACCAATACTCAGCCTTTACTTACATTAAGTATCTATTAGATACATTAATTAACAATTAAGCAGAAACAATTAGCCGTATAACTTACAAAAAAACACTTAAGTCAAGTTTAGCCAACGCGATACACTGCGCTTCGTTGTGAAATGGATGTCGGCGTGTAACGCCACTGTAATAGATACAGTTGACTAGAGCGCCAAGGTTAATATTATGAAAGACGATAGCGCACCGCAAAAATGCACGCCTGACGCTGACTTGTTGCGTGAAATTGAGTTACTTAATCAGCAAATCGCTTTGCTGCGCTCAGAAATCAATGTGCTAAAGGCAGCTGCCGAGTTTTTCTATAATGAGCACCTAAACCAAAGTAACGGTTAAGGCTATTCTTCTCTATTCCCATTGAAAGCTAGAAATTAGTCTTGTTTGCACGATGGCCTTGCATCGGCCAACTCATCGGCAACGCACTTAACACAAGCCGATGCCCGTCGTAATCCTTTAGGCCATGCGCGTAGGGTCGGTGCGAATAGCGCCTAGTGTGGCGCCGGGCATCCATACCCCCTGAGTAAAAACTAGACCTCTGCTCTAATCACATATGTTTTAGCAATCATGTCGTGCAGGCTGCGCTTACGCTTGGTCCAGCCCGCCAACATATAGCCAATACAAAAAGTAAGTGCTGATAGGTATTTCGCAAAAAAACGACCAGAAGCTCTGGCAAAACTAATACGCTTGCCATCAAGATCGACAACTTTTAGGCGCAGAGCGCGCTTTCCTAACGTAGCCTGCCAACTAGACGAATCAAAAAGTGAATAATAAAGCCACCACATGCACATTGTTACTATCGATTCAATAAGGTTAAGTACATCCAAATCGATATCAGTAACAAAGAAAATACTCGCTCTGAGCAATGTCGACACTAATAGGATCGGTATTAGCATAGCGAAGAAATCAACAATAACTGCTACAAATCGACGCCAAAAACCACCAAACTGAGTATCGTCAGTTATTTGGCTTTGCGCGCTAGGGTCATTACCCATAGTATTTACATCAGACTGCATTATTAACCCTATTGAATTAACTTAAAATTGGCCATGTCGTCGATTAAACTCTTCATCACTCATTATGAGCAATAAAACAAACTCAATAAAAGCAATGATTGAAGGAATTGCTGTCCAACAAAAAAGCAAATACAAAATACCACGACCTACTTGGCCGAGATAAAATTTATGAACGCCAAAGCCGCCTAAGAAAAATGCCAATAACGCAGCTGCAATTCGACTCTTACCATTTGGCGCTAAAGCACCTAAGTTAACAGTGGCCGAGGGGTTCATTTGGCGTACGCCACACTTAGGGCATATTTCTGCTTTCGCACTAATGATAGCGGCACATTCGCTGCAATACTTCTCGTCGGAGCCCTTCAGCGAATTCTCGCTCATGCTGCTATCCTGCCCATCATTAAGCTATTACGAAAGCGAGAGCATGCCATGCAGCGCAGTTGCTAACAAGAACTGCGCTGTTGGCAATTAGCTACACGTCATGCTTTCTGTAACATGCGCAAAATACTGGAGAAATCCAAGCCACCGTTACCACCAGCGCTGTGCAAGGCATAAAGCTGGCGCGCTAAGCCACCCAGAGGGATAGGCGTCTGAGCACCAAGCGCTGCCTCTTCGGCAAGGCCTAAGTCTTTCAACATCAAATCGGTGCCAAAACCACCACTGTAATCACGGCTCGCAGGCACACCGTCCATCACGCCGGGCATGGGATTGTACTTTTGTAATGACCAGTTATCGCCGGAACTCTGCTTCATGATGTCAGAGAGCACGCCTGCATCGAGACCTAAGCTGACCCCTAAGTTCAGCGCTTCGGCACTGCCTATCATGTGGATGGCCAGTAGCATGTTATTGCAGACTTTCGCGACCTGACCGGCACCATTGCCGCCAGCGTGAAAAATGTTTTTGCCCATGGCTTCGAGCAATGGCTTAGCCGCTGCGACGGCCGCATCTTCACCGCCGACCATAAAGGTTAATGTGGCATTGGTAGCGCCGGCAGTGCCGCCCGAAACAGGCGCGTCTATTAAGCTAATGCCCTTTTCGGCTGCCGCTTTAGCGACTTTACGCGCGGTTTCAGGAGCAATGGTGCTGCAGTCGATAACGTGCACCGAAGCCGCCAGTGTGTCTAACAAACCGCCCTCGCCCAAATACAAACCCTCAACGTGACGACTGGCCGGCAGCATAGAAATCACTACATCGGCGCCGCTCACGGCAGCTACGGCGCTATCACTTACGCTAACGCCTTCTGCGGCCACGCGAGCACGGGCATCGGCGGATAAATCTGTGGCAGTAACCTTAAAGCCGGCCTTGTGCAGGTTGACTGCCATGGGGCCGCCCATATTGCCGAGGCCGATAAATGCGATGCTGATGGTCATTTTTTATTCTCTCTTTATTGAGCAAAATTAGGTGCCGCAACTATCAAACTCAGGCGCGTTAGCGTATCGACTCAGGCGCATCGGCCTCGAGCATTCGGCGCGCAATAATCACGCGCATGATCTCGTTAGTACCTTCCAGTATCTGATGCACACGAGCATCGCGAAGCAGACGTTCAAGCGGGTAATCACGCAGATAACCGTAGCCGCCGTGCAGCTGAAGTGCCTCGTTGCAGACATTAAAACCGGCGTCGGTGGCGAAGCGTTTGGCCATCGCACAATAAGTGCTGGCGTCTCTATGACCAGCGTCGAGCTTGCTGGCGGCCAGGCGAATCATCTGTCGAGCCGCAACCAATTCCGTGGCCATGTCGGCCAAGCGAAATTGCAGCGCCTGAAACTCCGCCAGGGCTTTACCGAATTGCTTACGCTCGCCAAGATAGGCTTGCGCGGCATTGAGCGCACCTTGCGCCGCCCCCACCGAACAGGTGGCAATATTGATACGCCCGCCATCCAAACCTTTCATGGCAATACGAAAACCCTCGCCCTCTTCGCCTAAACGATTTGCGACTGGCACACGCACGTCATCAAAGAAAATCGCACGCGTAGGCTGACTATTCCAGCCCATTTTTTCTTCTTTCTTGCCATAGCGAATGCCAGGCAAATTCGCCGGCACAGCAATCGCCGAAATGCCTTTAGCACCGGCTGCGCCCGTACGTGCCATCACCACCAACATGTCGGTGCTACCCGCGCCAGAGATGAACATCTTGCTGCCGTTGAGTACGTAGTTATCACCCTCTCGGCGTGCCGAGGTTTTTAAATTGGCGGCATCAGAGCCGGCATCTGGCTCGGTTAGGCAGTATGACGCGAGTTGCTCACCCGAGGTCAAACGCTCCCCCCATTCGGCTTGTAGGGCCGGCTGACCCCAGGTGCAAAGCATCCACGTCGCCATATTATGAATGGTGAAAAATGCCGCCGTTGATGGATCTGCCGCCGCCAACTCTTCAAACACCAGAGCGGCATCCAGACGCGACAGCCCTAATCCGCCTTGAGCTTCTGGCGAATACAGACCGCAAAACCCTAGCTGCCCGCCTTTGCGAAAGGCATCGACAGGAAAAACTGACTCGGCATCCCACTGCGCCGCGAAGGGCGCAAGGTCTTGCCGAGCAAAATCACGCGCGAGCTGAGCAAAAGCCAGCTGTTCATCACTCAGTTCAAAGTTCACGCCAGCACCCTTAACGCATGCTGATGGTGGTGTTGACGGTGCTCACCGCATCTTCGTCGAACCAACGCGACGTGATGGTTTTGGTTTGCGTGTAAAACAGCACAACCTGCTTGCCGTAGGGGCCGAGATCACCGAGTTTCGAGCCACGCGAGCCAGTGAAGGAAAACAGTGGCACTGGCACCGGGATTGGCACGTTAATGCCCACCTGCCCAACATCGATCTCTTCTTGGAAATGCCGAGCAGCACCACCAGAGCGAGTGAAAATGCCCGTGCCATTACCATTGGGATTGGCATTGATTAGCGCGATAGCGTCATCGAGCGTGTCGACTTCAACCACGCATAGCACGGGGCCAAAGATCTCTTCGTCATAAATGCGCATGCCCGGCTTCACGCCAGCAAACAGTGTCGGCGCGACAAAATTGCCTTTTTCATAGCCTTTAACTACTGGATTACGACCGTCGAGCACTAAGCGCGCACCTTCGGCGATGCCAGCCTCAATCAGGCTTTCAATGCGTACTTTAGCGGCGCAGGAAATCACCGGGCCAATCTCCGTACCGGCAATATGACCGGCATTGACACTCAAGGTTTTCGCGCGCTCAGCAATTTCATCGACCCAGTGCTTTGCTTCGCCCACCAGCACCACCACAGATGACGCCATGCAACGCTGACCGGCAGCACCGAAGCCAGCGCCAGCAAGCGCATTCAAAGTTTGCTCTTTCGGTGCATCAGGTAGCACCACCACGTGGTTTTTCGCACCCATCATGCATTGGGCGCGCTTACCTGTAGCCGTTGCGCGATGATAAACATGGGTGCCAACGCGTGTTGAACCAACGAAGGAAAGTGCTTTGATATCGGGATGATCACACAGACCATTCACCACATCGACAGCGCCGTGCACTACGTTTAGCACACCAGCAGGTATGCCCGCCTCAACCGCCAGCTCCACCAAACGCATGGTGCTCATGGGGTCTTGTTCAGATGGTTTGAGCACGAAGGTGTTCCCGCAGGCGATCGCCATCGGGAACATCCACAATGGAATCATGGCAGGGAAATTAAATGGCGTGATGCCAGCGCACACACCCAATGGCTGCTGCAAGGTGTAGGTATCAACGCCGTTGGCCACATTGTTAGCGATTTCGCCCATTTGCAGCGTGCCAATATTGGCGGCGTGCTCAACCACTTCCAAGCCGCGAAATACATCGCCTTCGGCATCTGGCAGCGTTTTGCCTTGCTCGGCCGTTAGCAATGCCGCCACTTCGCTCATGTTTTCTCGAATGAGCTGTTGGTATTTTAAGAAGATGCGAGCGCGAGCCCCAATCGGTGTTTTGCGCCAGGTTTTAAAGGCAGCTTTTGCTGAAGCCACGGCGGCATCTAATTCGTCGGCAGTCGCCAATGGCACGCGCGCCAGCACTTCCTGAGTGGCGGGGTTAATGACATCGCGCCATTGATTGCTGGTCGATTCAATGAACTCGCCGTTGATGAGTAATTTGACGGTAGGAATGCTGCTGCTCATGGGGATTACCTGATGGGAGTATGCAAACAGCATATACAGGTTAAAATGCAATATGAACTAGAAATAAATCCTAATTGATATGCAAAAATCTACCAACAAAACCCTGAATTGGGATGACCTACGCTTCTTTCTCGAAGTCGCCCGCGCCGGCACCGCCAGTGCTGCATCACGGCGTTTGGGCGTGGATTACACCACGGTAGCTCGACGCATTCGCAGCCTAGAAGAAAGCCTGGGCGCACTGTTATTTGATAAATCGCGCAGCAATGGCTTTACGCTCACCGTCGATGGCCAGCACTTAGTGCGCCATGCCGACACCATGGAAGCCGCCATGGAGGCGGCTATGGCGGAAGTCTCTGGCACCGGCAGTGCACTCTCAGGCCATGTCCGCATCGGCTGCACCGAAGCCTTTGGCACCTATTTTGTCATCCCGCAGATGGTCACGTTTCAAGAACGCTACCCCAACATCAGCATCGATGTGTTGCCCGTGCCGCATTTCGTTAACCTTTCGCGCCGTGAGGCCGATATCGCCATCACGCTCGAGCGACCAGCGCGCGGCCCCTATATTTGCAGCAAACTCTGCGACTATAGGCTCGCCCTCTACGCCACACCGGCCTATTTGGCCGCGCACGCGCCCATTACCACGCGTGATGACTTAAGCACGCATCGCTTTGTTAATTATGTGCATGAGCTCGCGTTCAGCGCCCAGCTGCTATACCTTGATGAGCTCGTGCCGGGCGCACACAGCAGCCTGCGCAGTACCAGTGCTCTGGCGCAATACCATGCTGTGCTGCAGGGGCATGCGTTGGCCATCCTGCCGTGCTTTATGGCCGGCGGCGACGCGCGCTTGGTGCCGGTCTTGGCCGATGAGCTGAGCATTACCCGGCAGTTTTGGCTGTCGTATAGCGAGGATTTGCGTCGACTCAAGCGCGTCACGGAGGTCGCCCAGCATTTACTTCAAGCAGCACAGATGCATTCGGGCTTGCTCATGGGTACTCACTAGACGTTCATATTTGAGAGTCTGCCGTTCATCTCCCGATGAGTGCCTTGCAAAGTGTCTTTGGCCAATCGCCACTTGGCGCACTCGCCGACAATGCGCCTGCGCTAAATGCCCCAGATTTACCCGATGCCGATGCACTGGCTGGCCTTGGCGATGACAACCCGCTCGCCGGCGGCTCGTTGCTAGACCCCACGCAAGCGGCTGCTGCACTCACGGCATTGACCATGGGTCGTGACCTGCCGGCACCATTGTCATTAGAGCTGACGAAATTCTTAAGCGATTTTGGCAACCTCATGCCATCCGGCGAACAAACCCCAGAAATGGCGGCGATGGCGCAAGACCTCATCAGCTTCCTCATTGGCTCACTGACTAGCGCTGGCGCCTCGCCAAGTTTGCCCAATGGTCTGCCCAACGGCATTCCTAGCCTAGATGGCCTGCCCGGCATCGATAGTCTGCCCGGCGCCAGCAACTTGCCCATTCCCTTGGCCAGTGGCAGTCAGCCATCACTCGATGATCTGTTTAATGCCTACGGCCTCGGCACCACCGTGGCTTATTTAGTCGCCACCTATGCCGTGCCCGATCTTGGCCCCTGGATTTTGCCGCACAATGTGCGCAGCCTAACCAACTACGTCAAAACCACCAACAACACGGTTACTGAAGGCACAGTGATCATTCCCTTCATCACCGGTGGGGTGAAAAAAGGCCAGTCATTCACGATTACTAACACCACCGACATCGATGCCGTGATTGCCACCGCACTTGACCAACACACCGTCAACGACACCATTGTTGTGCAAGCACCATTGTCGATTGAAGTGACGATCAACGGTGTCTGTAACTCCGTACTCTTTGGCCGTTGCACCGACTTGAAGGTCACAACCACTACAGAAAACGTGCAAGATAAAGTGCTAGCTACCAACGCCAGCTATACCTTTGCCTATCCACTTAATGCCGGTCAGTTCCCCACACGGGCCACGGCCATGGATATTTTCCAAGTCGCCTATGACGCACTCGGCACACTCAATGACCAAAAACCGCGCGAAGCCACAGCGGCCAGCCCATTGGCCAATATCCCCGGCCTTTCCGGCCTGACCAGCCAACTGCCATTGCCGCTCAATATTGGCCTTGCCGACTTGTCCACGCAGGCGCCAAAAGTGAACTCCTACGGCGTGCAAGTCACGCGTGGTGGCGCTGTTGATACCGCTGCCAGCCGTTTGCTCGCGCCGGTGTTCAATGCGCTGCCGATTGGCCCGCTGAATATACGCCGCATTGACCCTGTGGTGGGTAACAACGCCAATCCGCTGCCATTGCCACTGCCCTTCCAAGCCAGTGGTTCGGTAAATGGCCAAGATTTTGGCAGCTTGCTACAGCTCGACTCGCGCTTGGGCATGACGGCTGGCTACGCGGTCAACACCGTGAAAACTGGCAAGATCAATATCATGGCTGTGCGTTGGCATAACCTCGGCACAGAAACCCTGGGGCGCGCTATCGATAACTTAGGCGGTGCACTGCAAACCACGCAGCTCTCAGGGCTAACTGCGCAAATTCCTGGCCTTGATCGCGTGCCTGGTCTCGACCAAGTGCCTGGCGTGCCAAGCCTACCCGCTGGCATCCCAAGCGCGGCTTCAGCACTGAAGTCGGCACCGGCCACGTTCTACTATGATGTGCCCGAAGGCGAATACGTGCTCGGCAGCGAGCGCGTGAATGGCAACAGCCTGATCGCACTCGACTACCCGATTGCTGGCACACCACCAAGCATCAGTCTGCCACCGAAGATGCCCAGTGCCGCCGACTTGCAAATCTTGGCGAACAATATCCAAGCGCTTATCTCGGGTAATGGCGCCGGCCTACCCACGGGCTTGCCTGACCTTGGTCTGCCATCCGGTGCACCAACACTGCCATAAGATGTACTGAGTATCTGCTGTAACTTTGGCGAGAGTCTGCACAGGTGGCTCTCGCTTTTTTTTGGCTGCTGCCCAGTCAATTTTTTTTACGCCCTAGGCACGCTTTCATCGTCTGTATGACTGACGCTCGCGCCCTCCCTTGCTATGGTCTAGCCCATCTTTCGTCATGAGCACCATGTTATGAAAACACGCGCCGCCGTTGCCTGGAAAGCAGGCCTTCCTTTGACCATTGAAACTGTCGATTTAGCCGGGCCAAAAGCTGGTGAGGTGCTGGTCGAAATTAAAGCCACTGGCATTTGCCACACCGATTACTACACGCTCAGCGGCGCTGATCCTGAAGGCATTTTCCCATCTATTTTGGGTCATGAAGGCGCAGGCATCGTGGTCGATGTTGGCCCCGGCGTGAAATCATTGCGCAAAGGCGATCATGTCATCCCGCTATACACACCCGAGTGTCGCGAATGTAAATTCTGCCTATCGCAAAAGACCAACCTTTGCCAAGCCATTCGCAGCACACAAGGTCGCGGCCTCATGCCCGATGCGACCTCGCGTTTCTCGCTCAATGGTCAAGACTTATTCCACTACATGGGCACGTCGACGTTCTCTAACTACATCGTGGTGCCGGAAATTGCGCTAGCAAAAATCCGCGAAGACGCGCCGTTCGACAAAGTCTGCTACATCGGCTGCGGTGTCACTACTGGCATTGGCGCCGTATTGTTTACCGCCAATGTGGAAGCTGGAGCCAATGTCGTGGTGTTCGGCTTAGGCGGCATCGGCCTCAATGTCATTCAAGGCGCGAAAATGGTCGGCGCTGGC
>CAXIBK010000046.1:0-12447 GCA_964022225.1 uncultured Paraperlucidibaca sp. | reverse complement strand
GAGGCCTTAGGCCAGCACATTCCGGGCCTAACAGCAGGCCCTCGCATCGATGGCAGCTTGGTTGATATTCCTTGCCAGCCCATCGCGCTTTGGCTATGGCTACGTGGACCATCGCGTGGAGAGCTCGTGCATCAAGAGCGACATTGGGTCGATTTGCTGGCGCCATGTTTTACGCGCCTGCAAAGCATTGAAGCGTTTTGCTATGACAACGGCCGCGACTTAACTGGATACGAGGATGGTACTGAGAATCCTGAAGGTGAGGAGGCGATTGCTGTTGCTAGTGTGACTGCACCTGCGGCAGATGCATTAGTTGGTAGTAGTTATTTGGCCGTTCAGCAGTGGCTACACGACTTTAAAAGCTTCGATGCAATGACAGACGCCGAGCAAGATAATACGTTTGGTCGTCACCGCATTAGCAATGAAGAGTTTGATGAGGCACCAGAAAGTGCGCATGTGAAACGCACGGAACAGGAAGCTCCTACGCCCGAAGCTCATGTGTTGCGCCGCTCGATGCCATGGTCTGCTGGCAGCCGCGCGGGTTTAGTATTTACGGCTTTTGGCCATTCCTTAGAGGCATTCGAGGTTTTACTAAAACGAATGAGCGGTGCTCATGACGGCATTATTGATGGCTTATTTGCCTTCACCAAGCCTGTTAATGGTGCCTATGTTTGGTGTCCCGGGATGCGTAATGGTCAGTTAGACCTGCGAGCTTTAGGACTGTGAGACTGATTTAAGATATATATATATATCAGCTATAAAAAAGCCGCTACGACAGCGGCTTTTTTATTAGCATCAGTTTACGCCACCGGCATAAAGTCTGCTTTTTCACGCACGGCGCAGTCTGGACAAGCCCAGTCATCGGGGATGTTCGCCCATGGTGTGCCAGCTGGGAAACCCTCTTTTGGGCAGCCCACTTGTTCATCATAGGTATAGCCACAATCGCTGCAGCGATAGCACATCGCGTTTGCAACAGGCTTTACTGGCGTAAGTGCTGCACGCTCTGCCGCACCATCAGCAATGTGTTGCTCCTGAACACGATTTAGTTCTGAGCGTAAAATTTGCTCACGCTTGCCAGGTTGAATATTGGCGCGGGTCAAATCCCCTTTGTAATGCTTGGCCACCAATGGATCCATTTGACGGAACCAGAGGAAAGGAATGTAAGCGGGGATTAACATTGAGGCATAGCCCGAAGGAAGCTGAGGGCTTTCTTCAAAATGACGCAAGGCCTGAAAGCTACGCGTTGGATGCGCATGGTGATCACTGTGGCGTTGTAGCTGGTACAAAAACAAGTTGGTTACAATGTGATTGCTATTCCATGAGTGCTCAGGTTTGCAGCGCTCAAAGCGACCATCGGCACCTTTTTGACGCAGTAGGCCATAATGCTCGATGTAGTTAATCACTTCTAATAATGACGCACCATAGAATGCTTGCAGCGCTAGGAAGGGCAGTGCCCACCAACCCAAAACAGCGGTTAATGCGCCAAAAAATACGATGGTTAAGGCCCAGGCTTGTAAATTGTCGTTGCTCAAGCTCCACACCGATTTGTTCTGGCGATTCAGGCGTTCACCTTCAATTTTCCATGCTGACCGAACACTGCCAATCATGGTGCGTGGTAAGAATGCCCAAAATGTCTCACCCATACGTGAGCTAGCGGGGTCATCTGGTGTCGCAACGTTTTTGTGATGGCCACGCACATGCTCAGCGTAGAAATGACCGTAGGCAACGGGCGCCAACGTCAACTTAGCCATCCAGCGGCCAAACTCGTCACGTTTGTGCGATAGCTCGTGCGCGGTGTTAATGGCGATACCGTTAATAGCACCAACAGACAGCACGAGGCCAATATAGCCAAATGCAGTTAAGTCGCCCGAAACAGCAATGATCGCACCCCAAATCGTGACAATAAATTGCGTTGGGATATAGGCATAAACGATAAAGCGATAATAATTATCCGACTCAAGTTCGTTCACCATGGACTCTGGTGGGTTGTTATTGTCGGTGCCAATGAGCCGGTCTAGCGCTGGAATAATCACAAAAATCAACGCTGGGCCACCCCACAATAAGGCTTGGATGCCGGTGAGTTGGTAAGCAAGCAAAATCAATAAACCCAATACGGGCAGCATTGGGCTGAGTAGCCAAAGATAGCGTTTGCCATCAGTCCATGTGGTATCAGCAGTAGTCGTGGTCATGAGTTTTCTCCTAGCGCTAGGCGCTGCTATCAGGCTCTGCTGGCCTTGTGAATATATCATTGTGCAATGTAATGGTTTATGGCAGGCTTAATTCACCGGATATATATCTCAAAACGCCGACTGAGACACTATGGAAGACTTTTTAAGTGTGGTTTTCGATGATTTGCACCTAAAGGGCGCTGGTTATGTCTTTGTTCATGGCCATGCTAATTGGTCGGCCAAGGTGGCATTACCGGGTCGAGCTATCTTTCACGCGGTGCTATTTGGTGAGGTGTATTTACATACAAATGAGCAAACTTACCATCTGCGTGCAGGCGATTTATTTGTCTTACCAAGCGGCCTAGCTCACACCTTGTCAGATGCCTCGCAGTCGCCCCAAAGGTCGGAAAACATTAGCTATGCCCTCAGTGAGCGCCGCCATCAACCTTATGCTTTGGGTAAAGGTGATATTTCGTCGATTGTGCTTATTGCTGGCAGTCATTACGACACTGATCTTGGTCAGCCGCTAATGTCGGCGCTGCCTTCAGCATTTCTAGTCGCCGGCCAAGACCAGGAGCCACCGGAGTGGCTGCGCATTGGCATTTTATTTCTTCAACAAGAAATCAGAGAGTCGCGACCAGGCCAGCAAAGCATCTTGAATCGTCTCGGTGATATTTGGTTTATGCAATGTTTGCGGGTGTACATCGACAAAATTTCAACGGATGACAGCAGCTGGCTACGGGCTTTGAAAGATCCTGCCTTAGCTACCGTGTTGAGCGCCGTGCATCGCAAGCCTGAGCAAGAATGGACCGTGCCGAAAATGGCCGAGTTAGCACATTTATCGCGCTCAGCTTTTGCCGATCGTTTTCAGCGCACCATGGGCAAGCCACCACAGCGATATCTCAACGAACACCGCATGCGTTTGGCGGCCTGGCAGCTTCGTCATAGCGACCAGCCTGTCTGCCGCATTGCCGACATGACGGGCTACGCATCAGAGACTGCGTTTGGCCAGGCCTTTAAACGTGCGCACGGGATGGCGCCTGGTCGCTATCGCCAGCATATTCGCAGCCAATGAGCAGTGAAGTAGCGCTTCGGCCTCGCCTTGAGCTGTAAATCTGGTATAAAAGCATACTGATGCAGCCCACATAACAATAGAAATCGTAAGAAGGATAATTTATGAGCAGCTACGCTTCCCGCTCAACACTAGTGCATTGCATGTTGCACTGGGCCGAGACCAGTCCCAACGCCGTCTATCTGACTCAGCCCAATGCTGATGGCTCATCATATGACATCACCTGGGGCCAAGCCGCCGATCAAGCACGCCGCTTAGCATCCTATTTAAAATCATTAAATTTGGGCGAGGGTGCCTCTGTTGGCCTGCTCGGCCGTAACAGCGCTCATTGGATTATTGCCGACGTTGCTATCTGGATGGCCGGCCATGTCACCGTGCCGCTATATCCAACGCTTAATGGTGAGTCTGCCGCTTATATCCTCGACCACTCTGACTCTAAGGCCATTATTTTAGGCAAAATGGATGGTATTGCTGATGGTTGGAAAGATATCGAACCACATTTGCCAACACTGCCTATGCTGAGCTTGCCGCTATCGCCACGCTTAGATGTGCCGCAATACAAGGATATTATCGCCAATACAGCGCCGATCAGTGATGAAGACATCACATTGCCACATGTTGATGCTATGGCGACAATTGTCTATACATCAGGCTCGACTGGCCGTCCTAAAGGCGTTATGCATAGCTTTGGCACCATGTGCTCCGTGGCTAATGCGCTACGCGATACTTATAAAGTCACGCGTGATGAGCGCATGTTGTCGTACTTACCATTGGCTCATGTAGCTGAACGCGCCGTGGTCGAAACTGCCTCGCTATATTTTGGCTATCGCGTTTTCTTCGCTGACGGCCTAGAAACCTTCCAGCGTGACTTGCAGCGCGCCCAACCGACGATTTTCTTCTCGGTGCCGCGCCTCTGGACCAAGTTCTATCTCGCTATCAATGAGAAATTGCCACTATCTAAGCAACGTATCCTATTTAATATTCCATTCGTGGGTCGCCTAGTAAAAGGCAAGATCCTGAAGCAACTCGGCCTCGATAAAGTCCGCTTGGCGATTACTGCCTCAGCGCCATTGCCACCCAATATCATGAACTGGTATCGCGGCATCGGTCTTGAACTGCTTGATGTCTATGGTATGTCGGAAAACTTCGGCTACTCGCATGGCTCGCGTCCTGGTGAAGTTCGCATTGGCTATGTTGGTCACGCCAACCCCGGCGTTGAGCAGCGCATTGGCGACAATGGCGAAGTGTTAGTAAAAAGCCCTGGCCAGATGATGGGCTATTACAAAGCGCCGGATAAAACCGCTGAAGACATGACTGATGACGGCTTCCTGAAAACAGGTGACCGTGGTGAGTTAGATAAAGAAGGCCGCTTGAAAATTACTGGCCGTGTCAAAGAGCTGTTTAAAACCTCTAAAGGCAAATACGTTGCACCAGTGCCAATTGAGCAAAAGCTTAACGTGCATCAGAAGGTTGAGGTAATTTGCGTTACTGGTCCAACACAGCCACAGCCATTCGCACTATTTATGTTGTCCTTGGACGCCTTGAAAGAAATCGAGAAAGGTGAGCTTTCTCGAGATACATTAACGAATGATTTCAAGGATCTATTGAAGTCTGTTAATGCGACGCTAGAAGATCATGAGCGCCTAGATTATGTCGTAGTAGTAAAGGATCAGTGGACCATCGAGAATGGTTACTTAACGCCTACGATGAAAATCAAACGCAATATCATTGAAGATAACTACTTGCCGCAAGCCGATGGTTGGGTTGCTCGCCGTGAGCAGGTGATTTGGGAGTAATCTCAAACACCTGAACATAAAAAAGGTCGGTATAAGCCGACCTTTTTTATGAGCGCCACTTTCTTAGAGACAGAAAACTTGGTGCTACTTTGTGGGTTTCTAACGAACGCGGTAGGTGATTCGGCCTTTGCTTAAATCATAAGGTGTCATCTCAACCTTGACCTGATCGCCAGTCAAAATACGGATGTAATGCTTACGCATTTTGCCCGAGATATGGGCAGTAACAACGTGACCATTCTCAAGTTCGACACGGAACATGGTGTTTGGCAGGGTATCGATAACCACGCCATCAAATTCTAATTGCTCTTCTTTCGACATGCAGCAAAGGCCTCGTGGGCTATGGAATGTAGGGCGCTGAGTAAAATTTCAGACGCTTCGAAAACGCGCGCATTGTGCCCGAAAAAACCTCATCGCGCTAGCAGCCATTCATTTTCAATTAGCAACTCTAATGGACGGAACTGAGTTTTGTAGCGCATACGCTGGGCTTGTCGCACCCAATAGCCCAAATAAAGTGAGCGTAGACCTTTGGCACGACAGGCCTCTATCTGCCATAAAATAGCAAAAGTGCCGAGACTACGGGTATTTATTTCTGGATCGTAAAAAGTGTAAACCGCCGATAGGCCATTTTCTAGGTTATCGGTCACGGCAACGATTAGCAGCTGGCCATCTAGGCGAAACTCAACGAGCTCAGTGTCAGACCAATCGCTAGTAAGAAATTCGCGATACTGGCGTGGGCTGGGTGGATACATATCGCCTTCGCGATGGCGCGCACTGATATAGCGAGCATAAAGAGCATAGTGCTCCTCTGACCATTGCACAGGTACAGGCGTCACCGTGAGATCTTGATTGCGCTGCCAACAACGGCGTTGCTCACGTCGTGGACGAAAATCGACCACCGGTATGCGCATTGAAATGCAGGCACTACAACCTTGGCATTGAGGTCTGTAGACATAGTTGCCGCTACGGCGAAAGCCTAGATCGGAGAGTTGGCTGTAAATTGGCGCGGTTATATCAGCTTCAGGATCGGCAAATAGCGTGATGGCTTGGCGATCGTCTAAGTAGCTGCAGGCATGCGCGGCTGTGGTGAAGAAAGTGATATTGCCGCCGCTACTCATAAAATCTCCACCACAGTGAAGCCAGCTGGCACTAGCGTGCTATGTGCTTGTGACCATGGCAGCGCAGGCGTTGCAGGCTGTTTGGCTAATAATGCTAAGTAATCATCTCTAGACATGATGGTTGCACCAAGACTAAGCAAATGGTCATTTTCTAGTTGGCAGTCTACCCATTTCACCGGCCATGCCGGAGATAAAGTCATTAAAGCCCAAAATGCCAGCTTTGAGGCATCGCGGCAGCGGCTAAACATCGACTCTCCGCAAAATATGCCGCCAACAGTGACGCCATAGAGGCCGCCGACTAGCGCATCATCCCGCCAAACCTCAATGCTTTGTGCCCAGCCTAATTTGTGCAAAGCGACATAGCCGGCCTGAATTTCAGCTGTGATCCAGGTGTCGTCGGCATAAGGGCGAGGAGCGGCACAGGCGGCAATGACTTCAGCGAAGGCCTGATTGCAACTAAAACGCCAGCCTGCTTGGCGGCGGGTTTTTACTAAACTTTTGCTAGGTATAAATGTTGCCGGGTCGATAACGCAGCGCGGATCAGGCGACCACCACAGTAGCGGCTCGCCGGCCGATGACCACGGGAAAATACCGGCCCGATAGGCAGCTTGCAGGCGAGCAGGGGAGACATCGCCTCCCGCCGCAAGCAGGCCATCGGGATAGTCCAGCGCAGTGCTTGGCGCTGGAAATGGATCATCGCCGGCAAGCCACGGCAGTTGCGTGGTCATCGTTGGTTTTTAGTTGCCAAGAGCGTCGCGGTATTTCTCGGCATCGAGCGCGGCCATGCAGCCAGCGCCGGCCGAGGTAATGGCTTGGCGATAAACGTGGTCAGCGATGTCGCCAGCCGCAAATACGCCCGGCACATTGGTCGCCGTGGCATTGCCTTCGATGCCGCTGCGAATGCGAATATAGCCATTGTTCATATCGACTTGGCCAGCAAAAATATCGGAGTTGGGCTTGTGGCCAATGGCGATGAAGATGCCAGCGACGGCGACATCTTGCTGGATGCCATCACGGCCATCGACAGTATTGACCGACACCAAGCGAGCGCCATTAACGCCGCCATCATCGCCTAAGACTTCTTCTAAGGCATGATTCCAGATGATGGAGATTTTGTCGGCCTTTTCTTTTTCAAATAGATGATCTTGCAGGATTTTTTCAGATTTCACTTTATCGCGACGATGCACCAGCGTGACATGCTCAGCGATATTGGACAGATACAGCGCCTCTTCAACAGCGGTATTGCCGCCGCCAACGACCATGACGCGTTGACCGCGATAGAAAAAGCCATCGCAGGTCGCGCAAGCGCTGATACCGCGGCCCATAAACGCCTCCTCAGAAGGCAGGCCTAGGTACTGGGCCGATGCGCCAGTGGCAATGATGAGTGCATCGCAGCTGTACTCGCCGCTATCGCCGGTGAGCACAAATGGGCGAGTTTTTAGATCCACTGAATTGATATGGTCAAACAGTACTTGAGTGCCGAAGCGTTCAGCATGGCGCTGCATGCGTTCCATCAAGGCAGGGCCGGTTAAACCTTCAACATCACCAGGCCAGTTATCGACTTCGGTAGTGGTGGTGAGCTGTCCGCCGGCTTGCATGCCAGTAATCACTACGGGGTTTAAATTAGCGCGTGCAGCATAAACAGCTGCTGAATAACCGGCAGGGCCTGAGCCAAGAATAATTAAGCGATGATGTACGCGTGCCATGCTAGCTCCAAAGTGCATTGAGGAAAAAATCGTCGCTCAGTATAGCAAGCATGGCATCTTGGTGTGGTGCGGTTACAATGGCTTATCATTTTTATAGCGAGCGCCAACCTCAATGCGCTCAACGAGAAAAACCATTGCCTGATACCACATCAAAAAACGCCAACAAAGATGCTCAGCAAATGTCCATGAGCGGTTTAGCCATTAACACCTTACGCCGTCGAGATGTACAAACTATCTTTTGGTTGGTTTTGGCAGCATTTATTCTGTTGGCATTAGTTACACGATCGCCAGAAGACAGCGCTTGGACTCATGTTGGGAGCGCGCCTTTGCACAATGCGGCTGGTAGCGCTGGCGCTCATTTAGCCGACTATTTAGGTTTTCTCCTTGGCCCCTTAGCTTATGCCATTCCTGCACTGATGCTCTGGCGCGTGACCATTCTGTGGCGGCGGCCTTTGCGGGCTTTAGTGGGAGTGCCGCAATTAGTGGCATGGGTGGTGGCGTTATTGTCGTTGGCGGCCCTTGGTCACATCCATTTTATCGCACCCGATTATGGCCTCGAAAATGCTTCTGGCGGTGTTATTGGGCAGGCTTTGGGCTCAAGCATGTGGCACGCCACGGGCTTATTAGGCAGCACACTGATTTTAATATCTCTATTTTTAGTGACGTTTACAGCAGCAACAGGCTTTGCATGGGGCAAGGCTAGCGAGCTCCTAGGTCGTGGATTGTATTGGCTAGGTCAAAGCTTTGTCGCTGTTGCCGCTTCGCTGTGGCAAAGGTTGCGCAGTGAGCCGAAAATGCCAAAGACAGCAGCGGTAGCGCCTCGCCAAACCCCTCAAGTGCGTGCAACACCTGCAACGCAGGCGATCGCAAACGAAGTGCCGCGCGTACGCAGTGAAATCACTATTTCGCCTGCTGCTCAAGTCAAAGTGGCAAAGAAAATACCAGTGCAACGGCCATTGTTTGCGCCACCGCCAGGCGAGGGTGAGCTGCCAACGATGGATTTGCTTGATCCAGCCGAAGTACAGATTGGTAAAGGCTTCAGCCCTGAGGCACTAGAGGGCATGTCGCGCTTACTCGAAATTAAGCTGAAAGAGTTTAATGTCGATGCCACCGTAGTCGCGGTACAGCCTGGCCCAGTTATCACGCGCTTTGAAATTCAACCAGCTGCCGGTGTGAAAGTAGCGCGAATCACTAATATTGCCAAAGATTTAGCGCGCGCCATGGCAATGATTTCAGTGCGTGTGGTTGAGGTGATTCCTGGCAAGTCTGTGGTTGGCATTGAAGTGCCCAACCAAGATCGTGAGATGGTACGACTTTCAGAGATTTTGACTTCTAGCGTCTATGAGGCTAAGGCTAGCCCGCTAACGTTAGCGCTAGGCAAAGATATCGCTGGTAATCCCATTGTTGCTGATCTCGCGCGCATGCCGCACTTATTGGTTGCAGGTACTACCGGTTCAGGTAAGTCGGTGGGTGTGAACGCGATGATTTTATCGATGCTGTTTAAAGCCACGCCGGAAGATCTGCGCCTAATTATGATTGACCCGAAAATGTTGGAACTGTCGGTTTACGACAAAATCCCGCATTTGCTCACACCTGTCGTGACCGACATGAAAGACGCTGCCAACGCGTTGCGTTGGTGTGTGGCTGAGATGGAGCGTCGCTATAAGCTGATGTCTAAGCTTGGTGTGCGTAATCTCGACGGCTATAACAAAAAAGTGACCGATGCCATTGCTAATGACGAGCCAATTAAAGATCCGCTCTGGAAAGCGGGCGAAAATGTGTTTGAAGAGGAAGCTTCGGATCTTGGCAAACTGCCTTATATTGTCGTGATTATCGACGAATTTGCCGACATGATCATGATTGTTGGCAAAAAGGTTGAAGAGCTGATTGCGCGCATTGCACAAAAGGCTCGAGCTGCTGGTATTCACCTAATTTTGGCCACGCAACGACCATCGGTAGACGTGATCACTGGCTTGATTAAAGCCAACGTGCCTACGCGAATTGCTTTCCAGGTATCGTCACGTATCGACTCGCGTACCATCCTTGATCAGGGCGGCGCGGAGATGCTGTTGGGCCATGGCGATATGCTGTTTTTACCTCCGGGCACCAGCTTAACTGAGCGAGTTCACGGCGCCTTTGTCAGCGACGATGAGGTCCACCGCGTTTGTGGAGACTGGCGCGCTCGTGGAGAGCCCGACTATATCGATGCCATTCTTGAAGGCAGCTCAGATGGTGAGGGCGGCAGCAAAGGTGGTTTTGGCGGCTTCGATGATGTTGGCGGTGATCCCGAGCAAGATGCGCTTTACGATGAAGCATTGGCTTTTGTGTTGGAAACGCGCCGCCCATCGATATCGTTTGTGCAGCGTAAGTTCAAAATTGGCTATAACCGCGCTGCGCGCTTGGTTGAAGCCATGGAGAACGCGGGTGTAGTGTCTCCAATGCAAAGTAATGGTCAACGCGAAATTATTGTTCCTCATCGCGATTAAAGGATTTGATATGACCGTTTTAAAATCACTGTTTGCTCTGAGTGTTTTGGCCGCTGGCATGAGCACCGCCGCTGTTGCAGCCGATGTTAGCTTGGCAAAAGCCACTGCATCTGCAGCGACGGTAACTGCTAAGCCAGTACAAACTGCGGCGCAAGAGAAGGCGGCGAGTGCGGCATTATCGGCCCGCCTAAAAGCATTAAAAACGCTGAGCACGGAGTTCACACAAACCACGCAAAGCCGTGGTGCGCCCGACAAAGTGCTCACCGGCACCTTGCAAGCACGCAAGCCCGGTCAATTTCGCTGGGAGGTTAGGCAGCCTTTCAGCCAGTTGATCGTGGCCGATGGCACATCTGTGTTTATTCATGGCCCCGATTTAGCCCAGCTGATGATTCGCCCCTTGGGCGAGGCGTGGGGTGAAACTCCTGCGTTATTGTTTACTGGCGATGCCACCATGCTGGCCAAACAGTTCAGCGTTCGCCAAAGTCAAAATGGCGCCATAACGACGTTCCATCTTAGCCCGCGAGCTAAAGATAGCCTGTTTACTGAACTGAATTTGTCTTTCAAAGGTGATCTGCCTCAGTCGATGGTTTTGCAAGATGCTGGCAATCAGCGCACTGAAGTCGCGTTTTTTAAAGCCAAGCGCAACGTTAGCTTGAGCGATGAGCGCTTTACCTTCACACCGCCTGCTGGCACCGACATTATTCGTGAATAAACGTGATCGATGAGCCGTCATTTGCGCCATTAGCGGCTCGGCTTAGGCCGCAGTCGCTGGTCGAATATATTGGTCAGACGCATGTGCTTGCGCGCGGACGGCCATTGCGTGAGGCTATCGAGCACGGTCAACTACATTCGATGATTCTCTGGGGGCCGCCTGGCGTTGGTAAAACCACGTTAGCACGCCTACTTTGTAGTGCCTGTGATGCCCGTTTAATTTCCATCTCGGCCGTACTTTCTGGTGTGAAAGAGATACGAGCGGCAATTGAAGAGGCGCAGTTCTACAAGCAACAAGGCCAGCGCACGGTGCTCTTTGTCGACGAAGTGCATCGCTTCAATAAATCGCAACAAGATGCATTTTTACCGCATGTGGAAGATGGCACGCTGATTTTTATTGGTGCCACCACCGAAAACCCATCCTTTGAGCTTAATAAAGCGCTGCTATCCCGCGCTCGTGTTTATGTGCTGAAAAGCCTGACCCACGATGATTTGCTCCAGCTTATCGAGCAGGCACTGACCCATCGCGATGGCCTCGCCAATCGCACGCTAACGCTGAGTGCTGAGCAAAAGCACGCTATTGCCCATGCTGCAGATGGTGACGCGCGCCGCACGCTAAATCTGCTTGATATTGCCGCTGACTTGGCCGACAGCAATGGGCTACTAGATGACAGCGGCCTCAATGATGTTTTGCAAGGCAGTGCACGCCGTTTCGATAAACACGGCGATGATTTCTACGATCAAATCTCAGCACTGCATAAATCCGTACGCGGCTCCGATCCGCAAGGTGCGCTGTATTGGCTGGCGCGAATGATCGACGGCGGCTGCGATCCGCTCTATATCGCCCGCCGTGTGGTGCGCATGGCCAGCGAAGACATCGGTCTGGCAGACCCGCGTGCTCAAACGCTCGCGCTTGAGGCTTGGCAGGCGCTTGAGCGCCTAGGCCAGCCCGAAGGCGAGTTGGCATTGGCGCAAGCGGTAACTTATTTGGCCATCGCGGCGAAAAGTAATGCTGTTTATGGTGCTTGGAAAGCCGCTAAGGCCGCTGTCATTAGCCATGGCTCATTGCCGGTGCCGAAACATTTACGTAACGCGCCAACTGCTTTAATGAAGCAGCAAGGCCACGGTCTCGATTATCATTATGCCCATGACTTTCCAGAAGCCTTTGTGGCTGGCGAACGCTATTTGCCCGAAAATCTAGCGGGGCAGGTGTTCTACCGCCCTGTGGCGCGTGGCTTAGAGCTAAAAGTTCAGGCTAAACTCGCACGCTTAAACGACTTAAATACCGCCAGTGGCTGGAAGCGCGGCGAAGACGACCCCATTGATTAATGTATTAACAGGATGCTGCCATGCTGGACCCGAAACTATTGCGTAATGATTTAGCCGCTGTTGCCGC
>CAXIBK010000045.1:0-12707 GCA_964022225.1 uncultured Paraperlucidibaca sp. | reverse complement strand
CTGCCCACACTTCATTAATAAAGCCCGGCACAGCGTCGCGCTTAACGGCGAAATCTGGCACCCACCAAGCATGGATAACATCGTCTGAGGTAATTAAAAAGCGAACTTTTTGGCCTGTAGGAATCACTAGAGGCTTATCGACTTCAATTAGATAGTTAGGGTGATTTTTAAAGTCTGGCGTGTTGTTTAATAAGCCCTTACCTTGGCGCTCGTACTGCTCACGAGGCGTAGAAAGCACAGAAAAAAAGCTAACGTTTACGTCTTTATCATCGCTATAGGTGAGGTACTCATAGTTCCACTTCCACTGCGAACCGGTGACGCGAACAGTCAGTGTGGACTCAGTCGTGTCATACATCGCTACCAATACTTTTGTTGCCGGTATGGCCATCGCAATCAAAATAATGAAGGGCACAATGGTCCAGATTATTTCAACCGTGGTGCTTTCATGAAAATTTGCCGCCACGGCACCTTGGGATTTTCGATGATGCAGAATCGACCAAAACATAAGGCCAAAAACAAACAGGCCAATGGCAATACAAATATAGAGAATCGTTCGATGAAGGCCATGGACCTGCTGACTAATATCCGTCACACCTGGGGTCATATCCCAGCTGGTGGAGGCCATCAGCCATGGGGTAAAGAACAGAAACAATGCAGCGCAAATAGTGCGCAGTAAGACAAAATTCCGCATGCAACGGACCCTCGTATGTGGTTCTACTCGAAACACTGATGGACTTATCCATTGCATTGGCTGGGTGACTGGCCGCTACAACGTGCCCACCTCTTCTTATTCGAATCCGAGAATAGGACCATCGTCGGCAGGTGTCCAGTGAGTCACGACATTTTCTTTGATTGCCGACCATCGTCGACTTGACTGCCGTGACTGATCAGTCACAATAGCGCCAACCATCACAGATTTCGTCGTAATTTTATTGCCGGATAGAGCTGCATTGGGTATTGTGCGGGGCTAAGCTGCCGTCGTTTCCGCGACATTCGCCGACGATAGACGAATTTATAGACTCATAGTCCTGACTTGGGCCTAGCTTTTTACTGGCGCAAACATGCCGCCAACAACAAGGACATCGCAATATGCCAGCAATTTTAGTGCTGCATGGCCCCAATTTAAATCTACTCGGCAAACGCGAACCGGGCATTTATGGTGCCGACACGCTTGATGCGATTAACACTCGCCTTAGCCAACAGGCAGCCCACGCTAATGTCACGCTAGACTGCTTCCAAAGCAATCACGAAGGCGCTTTGATTGAGCGCGTGCAGCAGGCAAGTCTTGATGGCACGCAGTTTATCGTAATTAATCCCGCTGCCTTCACGCATACATCCGTGGCACTTCGAGATGCACTATTAGCGGTTAGCATTCCATTTGTCGAAGTGCATCTATCAAATGTGCACAGCCGCGAAAGCTTCCGCCATCACTCATATTTTTCAGATTGTGCCATCGGCGTGATCTGCGGTTTAGGGCCACTCGGCTATGAGCTTGCCTTGAGCTATGCGTTGCGCCATCTGCGCCCCGCCACACCCCATTAATCAAATTTACTCGGCCTTAGGCTAAGCACATATTTTTTAGGAGCTTTACATGGACATTCGTAAGATTAAAAAGCTGATCGAGCTGGTTGAAGAGTCAGGCATCGATGAACTGGAAATTACCGAGGGCGAAGAGTCTGTACGCATTGCACGTAATCGCGCACCTAGCGCTGTCAGCTATAGCTTGCCACCCGCAGCCGCAGCACCAATAGCAGCGCCAGCTCCGACAGCCCCGGCAGCGGACACCGAAGCATCGAAAGGCACAGCACCAGCTGCCAGCGAACCTTCAACTCAAGGTTATGTACAACGCTCACCGATGGTCGGCACTTTCTATCGCTCGCCGTCGCCAACATCGCCGCGCTTTGTTGAGGTAGGCGCAACAGTACAAATTGGCGATGTGCTCTGCATTATTGAGGCGATGAAAATGATGAACCAAATCCAAGCCGACAAAGCTGGCGTGGTGGAAAGCATTTTGATCGAAGATGGTCAGCCTGTTGAGTTCGACCAACCACTCTTCACCATCGTTTAAGCGGAGATCACCCTATGTTGGACAAGGTGGTCATCGCCAACCGAGGCGAAATTGCACTGCGTATTTTGCGTGCCTGTAAAGAGCTTGGCATCAAAACTGTCGCCGTCTATTCCAAGGCCGATCGTGACTTGCTACACGTACGTCTTGCCGATCAGGCCGTGTGCATCGGCCCAGCTGCAAGCAAAGGCTCCTACTTAAACATTCCGGCGCTTATTTCCGCCGCCGAAGTCACCGACGCGCAAGCGATCCATCCCGGCTATGGCTTTTTGGCGGAGAACGCCGACTTCGCCGAGTGCGTAGAAAAGTCGGGCTTTATCTTTATCGGCCCCCGCGCCGAAACCATTCGCATGATGGGCAATAAGGTTTCTGCGATTGTCGCCATGAAAGCCGCAGGAGTGCCCACAGTGCCAGGCTCAGATGGCGCCGTGACGGAGGAAAATGCGGAAGCAATGGCGGCCAAAATTGGCTTGCCAGTGATCATCAAAGCAGCCTCTGGCGGCGGCGGCCGCGGCATGCGCGTCGTGCACAATATGAGCGAAGTCGCCAGCGCATTAGCCGTGACTCGCTCAGAAGCTGGCGCAGCCTTTGGCGATGACACGGTGTATATGGAAAAGTTCTTAGTCCATCCGCGCCACGTCGAAATTCAAGTCATAGGCGATGGTGAAGGTAAAGCTATCCACCTCTATGACCGTGATTGCTCGCTTCAGCGCCGTCACCAAAAAGTCGTCGAAGAAGCTCCTGCACCACACATCCCGATGAAGTTGCGTGAAGAGGTTTACGCCGCCTGCGTGCGCGCGTGCGAACAGATGAAATATCGTGGAGCCGGCACGTTCGAGTTTCTCTATGAAAATGAGGGCTTCTACTTCATCGAGATGAACACGCGCGTGCAGGTCGAGCACCCGGTTACCGAAATGGTGACTGGTATCGACATCATCAAAGAGCAGTTGCGTGTCGCCGCAGGCCTTGGTTTATCGGTCACACAAGACCAAATCTCCTTGCATGGCCACGCCGTAGAAAGTCGCATCAACGCCGAAGACCCGAAAACCTTTATGCCCTGCCCCGGCAAAGTGAATTACTACCACGCGCCTGGCGGCCCCGGCATTCGCATGGACTCGCACCTGTACTCGGGCTATACCGTGCCACCACACTACGACTCTTTGATCGGCAAGCTCATTGCCTTTGGCCCATCGCGCGAAATCGCATTGAAGCGTTTGCATAACGCGCTCGATGAAATCGTAATCGATGGCATTCGCAGCAATATCACGCTACATCGCGACATCATCTTGCAAGATCCCGACTTTCTTGCCGGCGGCGTCGACATCCATCACCTCGAGCATAAACTCGGTCTGAGTTAAGCCAACGCTCAATACGCGCGGGGTGTTTTCTTAAAAAAGGGCCTGAATTGGCCCTTTTTTGACTATAAAATCGCCAGCTTCCCGACTACACTGCGCGTCCTGTTTTTTTGGAGCTCGTCATGTCTTGGTTGCAACTCACCATCAGCACACGTAAAGCCGATGTGGAACACTACGATGAGCTTCTAGAACTTGCCGGCGCCAGCGCCGTACTAATGCAAGACGCTGGTGACCAACCACTGCTTGAGCCACCGCCTGGCGCGCAGCCATTGTGGGATGCAACGCAAATCACTGGCCTGTTTGTTGTCGACTCTGAAATGGATGCCGTTGTGGAGTTTCTTGAGCGCCAGCTCGGCCACGCGCTACCGCCGCATCGCATCGAAGTATTAGAGGACAAAGATTGGGAGCGCGCATGGATGGATAATTACCACCCCATGTGTTTTGGCGAGCGCCTCTGGGTCGTGCCCAGCTGGACGCCACCGCCGCGCCCAGACGCAATCAACTTATTGCTCGACCCCGGCCTAGCCTTTGGCACCGGCACGCACCAAACCACAGCACTCTGCATGGAGTGGCTAGACAGCTTAGACCTACACGATAAAGTCGTCGTCGATTACGGCTGCGGCTCCGGCATTTTAGCCGTTGCCGCTCTACTGCTTGGCGCTCGCGAAGCCTGGTGCGTAGATCTTGACCCACAAGCATTGATCGCCACCCGCGATAACGCCGAGCGCAATGGTGTTGCCGATCGCCTACACGTATTTATGCCCGATGACATGCCCGCCGATTTCAACCAAGGCGAAGGTGCAGATGTCGTGGTAGCGAATATTTTAGCCGGCCCCTTAGGCCAGCTAGCGCCGCTGTTGGCTGGCTATTGCAAGCCAGGCGGTGAGATCGCATTGTCGGGCATCATCTTGTCGCAAACCGATGAGTTGCGTGCGATTTATGAGCAATGGTTTACCATGGACGGCCTCGCCACGCGCGATGAAGACTGGTGCCGACTATCAGGTCGTAAACACAGCTAAACGCCAACACCCTGCTTTGCCGAGATGATGACGCCATGACTACGCCTAGCGACAGCAATAACGACGAGCCTATTGCCGCCGACATTAAGCCGGCTGTACGCAATAATCCCATTGCCGATTTGTACCGTGTCGATATCCCAGTGGAGCTCGACGCAGAGCCAGCAACAACATCGACCCGGCAATGGCCTTGGTTTATTTTAGCCTTTATCGCGGCAATATTGATCATCGCGCAGAGCCTTTGGCTTAGTCAGCAGTTTTGGTTGCAGCAACCCTTAGTGCGTAGCGTGCTAACACCGGCCCTAGACCGTGTTGGCTATACGCTTAACCGCCCCATACTAAGTAATGCATGGGAAGTGACAGGCCTAAGCCTAAGCAATGAACCAAACAGCACTACTGTATGGCATCTCGATGCTGTGCTGACCAATCGCGCCCGCATTCTACAGCCATGGCCAGCCCTGCAAGTAAGCTTGCGTGACTGGCAAAATAGCTTGGTTGGTCGCCGCACCATCAACGCGGCTGACTATTTACCAGCCGGCCTATCGGCCCAATTTGCTCCAGATGCACTCATCGCATCTGATCAGCCTGTGCGCATTCGAGTTTCCGTGGTGCTAGAACCAGGTAGCGACGGACGCTACCCAATCTTTGAGCAAGCCGAACTTAAAGCACTGCCATGAGCGAAACCCTAAACACTTATTTAAAGCCGCTACACATTGGACCGCATTGTCTCGATGTGCCGCTAGCTTTGGCGCCAATGGCCGGCGTTACCGACCGACCGTTTCGCCAGCTCTGCCGTGAGCTTGGCGCAGGTCATGTGGTGTCGGAAATGGTCACTTCAGAATCACGTTTATGGGACTCGCAAAAGTCACGATTTCGCCTAGACCACGCGGGCGAGCCCGGCCCCATCACTGTACAAATCGTGGGCTACGACCCTGCCATGATGGCCGAAGCCGCTCGCCTCAATGTCATCAATGGTGCGCAAATTATTGACATCAATATGGGCTGCCCTGCGAAAAAAGTATGTAATCGCTTGGCCGGCTCGGCACTCATGCAAGACGAAGCCTTAGTCGCCGAAATCTTGCAAGCCGTGGTTGCCGCAGTGGATGTACCGGTGACCTTAAAGATTCGCACTGGTTGGGCACGTTCAGCACGCAACGGCGCCAACATCGCGCGCATTGCTGAAGATGCAGGCATTAGCATGCTCTCCGTACATGGCCGCACACGCGAAGACAAATATCTTGGCGAAGCTGAGTACGACACCATTGCCGAAATAAAAGCCTCAGTAGGCCTCCCTATTTTAGCCAATGGCGACATCTGCACACCAGAAAAGGCGCGCTTCGTCTTTGAGCACACTGGTTGCGATGGTATAATGATCGGCCGTGGCGCTCATGGGCGCCCATGGTTATTTCGCGAGATCCAGCACTACCTCAGCACAGGCCAGCAACTACCGCCCATTTCATGGTCGGAGCGGGAAGCTATTGTGTTGCAACATCTGGATAGCCTGCATGAGTTTTATGGGCCGGGTCTCGGCGTGCGCTTTGCACGCAAACATGTGTCTTGGTACGCCGAGCACATACCCAATGGACGCGCTTTAAGCCGCCCTTTTAATGCCCTAACTGATGCCGACCAGCAGCGACGCTTGGTCAGTGAGTTTTTTTCGCACCTGAGCACGCAACAACCACACCCTGGTTGTGCGGCATAGCGTGTTCTTTATTACCACTTGTGAGAGTTTTGCATGGACATGTCTGTCATTAAAAAGCCGTTAACCAGCACCAGCACCCGCCCAAATCAAACCTTGCGCGATCACGTTGAGCTGGCCATGCGCAACTATTTCGCCCACCTCGATGGCGAGCGCGCCAGTGATGTCTATGAGATGGTTTTAGCCGAAGTTGAAACGCCACTGTTAGAGGTTGTGCTCGAGTACACCCGTGGTAATCAGACCCGCGCCTCGGAAATTCTTGGCTTAAATCGCGGCACGCTGCGCAAAAAGCTCAAGCAGCATGGCCTGATGAACTAAGTCGATCTTTAGCCAGCCTCTTTTCATAGTCCCTCTTTTTTGTGAGTGAAGTCATGACCCATCGTGTGCAACGTGCCTTATTAAGTGTTTCCGATAAATCCGGCTTAGTGCCATTCGCTCGCGGTCTAGCAGACGCCGGCGTGGCATTATTGTCGACGGGCGGCACTTATCAGCTCCTGCGCAGCGAAGGCATCACCGTCACTGAAGTATCGGACTACACCGGCTTTCCAGAAATGATGGATGGCCGCGTGAAAACGTTGCACCCGAAAATTCACGGCGGCATTTTAGGTCGTCGCGGTCAAGACGATGCCGTCATGGTTGAGCACGATATTGGCGGAATCGATTTAGTGGTGGTTAACCTCTACCCCTTCGCTGCCACGGTTGCCAAGCCGACCTGCACCCTGCCCGATGCCATTGAAAACATTGATATCGGCGGCCCCACCATGGTGCGCTCGGCGGCAAAAAATCATGCCCACGTGGGCATTGTTGTGAATAGCAGCGACTACGATCGCGTCTTAGCCGAAGTTCAAGCCACTGGTGGTCTCACGCAGGCCACTCGCTTCGATTTGGCCGTCAAAGCCTTTGAGCACACCGCCGGTTATGACGGCATGATCGCTAACTACCTTGGCGCCTTAGTCGGAGAAAAGCCAGCCGACCTCGGCGCACGAGACACGTTTCCGCGCACGTTTAATAGCCAATTCATCAAGGCACAAGAACTGCGTTATGGTGAAAATCCACATCAACGTGCAGCGTTTTATATTGAGTCAGAAAGCCGCGAAGCCAGTGTCGCCAGTGCGGTGCAGCTGCAAGGCAAAGAACTGTCATACAACAATATCGCCGACACCGATGCGGCACTGGAGTGCGTGAAAAGTTTTGCTAAACCCGCCTGCGTCATCGTCAAGCATGCTAACCCCTGCGGCGTATCGGTCTCGCTCGATGGCATCTTGGCCGCTTACGAGCTAGCCTACGCCACCGACACTGAATCAGCCTTTGGCGGCATCATTGCCTTCAACCGCGAACTCGATGCTGCCACGGCGCAGGCCATTGTCTCACGCCAATTCGTCGAAGTGATCATCGCGCCAAGCGTCACGCCAGAAGCTTTGGCGATTACCGCCACCAAGCAAAATGTCCGCGTGATGGCCTGCGGCGAACTACCAGCGATTGATGCTCGCGCTAGCCAGTGGGACTTCAAGCGCGTCAATGGTGGCCTGCTCGTGCAAGACCAAGACATGGGCATAATAGACAGCGACGATTTGAAAATCGTCACTAAGCGTGCGCCAACCGAAGCCGAGATTCACGACCTGATTTTCGCGTGGAAAGTCGCTAAGTATGTGAAATCCAACGCCATTGTGTACGCTAAAAATCGCCAAACCATTGGTATTGGTGCAGGCCAAATGAGCCGCGTGAACTCAGCACGCATCGCCGCCATTAAAGCCGAACATGCGGGCCTATCTGTGCCTGGTGCCGTGATGGCCTCTGATGCATTCTTCCCCTTCCGCGATGGCATCGATAACGCCGCCAAAGCAGGCATCGCCGCTATCATCCAGCCTGGCGGATCGATGCGAGACGCTGAAACCATTGCCGCCGCTGATGAAGCGGGCATCGCCATGGTCTTTACCGGCATGCGTCACTTCCGCCACTAATTAGCTGAGATAATTGATGAAAATTTTACTCTTAGGTTCCGGTGGTCGTGAGCACGCACTGGCTTGGAAATTAGCTCAAGACCCACGCGTAAGCACCGTTTTTGTTGCACCCGGTAATGCCGGCACCGCCCGTGAACCTAAGTGTGAGAACGTCGCGCTGGACATCCTCAATAACGCCGTGCTGGTTAGCTTTGCTCAATCGCAGGGTATTGATATCACAGTGGTTGGTCCTGAAGCACCCTTGGTCAATGGTGTCGTCGATGCGTTCCGCGCCGCTGATTTGCGTATTTGGGGCCCAACCCAACTCGCCGCTCAACTCGAAGGCTCAAAAGCATTCGCCAAAGACTTCCTAGCACGTCACAACATCCCAACGGCCTACTATGACGTCTTCACTGAAACCGATGCCGCACTCGCCTATGTTCGCGACAAAGGCGCACCCATTGTCATCAAAGCCGATGGCTTAGCCGCTGGCAAAGGCGTCATTGTTGCAATGACCTTAGGCGAGGCCGAAGCGGCCATCGTCGACATGCTCGCAGGCAATAAATTTGGCGATGCTGGCTCACGCGTTGTCATCGAAGAGTTTTTAGATGGCGAAGAGGCTTCGTTTATTGTCATGGTCGATGGCAACAACGCACTCGCCATGGCCACTAGCCAAGACCATAAGCGCATTGGCGATGGCGACACCGGCCCCAACACGGGCGGCATGGGTGCTTACTCACCAGCACCAGTGGTCACTAGCGCAGTGCATGCTCGCGTGATGCGCGAAGTTATCGAGCCAACCGTTGCTGGCATGAAGACCGAAGGCAACGATTACACCGGCTTCTTATACGCTGGCCTGATGATCGATGCCGATGGCGCCCCTAAAGTGATCGAGTTTAACTGCCGCTTCGGCGACCCCGAGACTCAACCAATCATGATGCGTCTGCAAAGCTCGCTACTTGAGCTCATTGAAGCCGGCATTGATGGCAACTTAGCTAACACCACCGCTATCTGGGATGAGCGCGCTGCGCTCGGTGTCGTTATGGCCGCCGAAGGCTATCCTGGCGATATTCGCACCGGTGACACGATAGAAGGCTTAGGCCATGAGGCCGACGCTGCCAAGGTATTTCATGCCGGCACTAAGCTAGTCGATGGCCAGGTCATCACCAGCGGCGGCCGCGTGCTTTGCGCCACCGGCTTAGGTGCTTCCGTGCTTGCCGCCCAACAAGCAGCCTATGCCGAAATCGCAAAAATCCAATGGCCCGGTGAGACGCATCGCAATGACATTGGCTATCGCGCCATAGCTCGTGAAACTAAGCAGTCACGCTCCTAACGCAAAAGCCAGTGGCGCGCCACACTAAGGTACTGCAGCGGTGCTATAATCTCGCGCTCAAATAGGCACTGGTATGAGCGAGAATCATTATGGATGAGGCACTGCGTAAGGCGGCTCTGGACTATCACGAGTTTCCCCAGCCCGGCAAAATCAACGTCACGCCAAGCAAGCAGCTGGTCAACCAGCGTGACTTGGCCTTGGCTTACTCGCCCGGTGTCGCGGCACCTTGCGAAGAAATTCAGCGTGACCCATCCACTGTTTCGCGCTACACCGCTCGTGGCAACCTCGTCGCCGTCATCACTAACGGCACTGCGGTGCTCGGCCTTGGCGATATTGGTCCTTTAGCCTCAAAACCAGTCATGGAAGGTAAAGGCGTTTTATTTAAAAAGTTCGCTGGCATCGATGTTTTCGATATCGAGATCAATGAGCGTGACCCCGACAAGCTCGTCGACATCATCGCGTCATTAGAACCCACATTCGGCGGCATCAATCTCGAAGATATCAAGGCGCCAGAGTGTTTCTATATCGAGAAAAAGCTGCGCGAACGCTGCAAGATTCCCGTCTTTCACGATGACCAACACGGCACATCGATCATCGTTGGTGCGGGCTTATTAAATGCCCTGCTGCTTTCAAAGAAAAAAATTGAAGACATCAAAATCATTTGTTCAGGCGCCGGTGCTGCCGCAATCTCCTGCCTGAATTTGCTGGTGTCGTTGGGCGCTACCCGAAGCAATATTTTTGTGATCGACTCTAAAGGCGTCGTTCATCGCGGCCGTAGCAACTTAGACGCTAGCAAACAAGCTTATGCTCAAGATACTGATGCCCGCACCTTGGCCGATGTATTCCCCGGCGCAGACATGTTCTTGGGGCTTTCAACTGCAGGCATCGTTACGCAAGACATGGTCAAAGAAATGGCGGCCGACCCGATCATTTTCGCCTTGGCCAACCCAACTCCAGAAATTTTGCCCGAGCTGGCGAAAGCTGTGCGCCCAGATGCCATCATTGCAACCGGTCGCTCTGACTACCCGAACCAGGTCAATAACGCTCTCTGCTTCCCGTATATTTTCCGTGGCGCACTCGACTCTGGCGCGACCACAGTCAACGAAGAGATGAAAATTGCCTGCGTCCATGCCATCGCCAAAATGGCGCATGTCGAATCGTCTGATTCCGCCGCCTACAGTGGTTCGCCAAGCAGCTTTGGCCGTGAGTATTTAATTCCTGGCCCACTAGATCCTCGCTTGATTATGGCCATCGCACCCGCCATTGCTCAAGCAGCCATGGACTCCGGTGTTGCCACTCGACCCATCACCGACTTCGCGGCTTATCGTCAACGCCTGTCTGAGTTTGTCTATAACTCAGCGTTCTTGATGAAGCCCGTGTTTGCTGCTGCTAAAGCTGCACCTAAGCGTATTGCTTACTGCGAAGGTGAAGACCCACGCGTGCTACGTGCTGCGCAAATCGCTGTCGATGAAGGCATCGCCTTCCCCGTGCTGATTGGCCGCACCAGCGACATCAATGATCAAATCAAGGCACTAGGCTTACGCATTCGCCCTGGCCACGATGTTGAGATCGTTGACCAAGACAATATCGCGCGCTACGAAGAGTTCTGGAAACACTATCTGTCATTGATGGAGCGTCGCGGCATTGGCCAAGAATTAGCCATGCGTGAAGTACGTCGCCGCACCACATTGATTGGTTCGCTACTCGTCCATTTCGGCGATGTCGATGGCATGATTTGCGGCACCTTCGCGAACTACGATCTTCACTTACGCTATGTCAGCCGAATTGTTGGCTTGTCTGATGATGCGCAAAACTATGCAGCGCTCAATGTGCTAATGCTGCAGGACATGACGTTATTTATTACTGACACATATGTCAATCCAGACCCTACTGCTGAGCAGCTCGTTGACATCACACTTAAGGCCGCTGAAGTCGTGCGTAATTTTGGTCTGACACCAAAAGTAGCGCTGTTATCACACTCCAATTTCGGCACTGATGACAATCCAAGCGCACGTAAAATGCGTGAAGCTTTTGCTCTACTAAGAGAACGCGCGCCGGACTTAGAGGTAGATGGTGAGATGCATGGTGATGCTGCGCTGAATGAACATATTCGCAACAAGGTTCTGCCAAACTCACGTTTGAAAGGCCCGGCTAACCTGCTCATCATGCCGAATTTAGATGCTGCCAATATCGCCTTTAATCTGCTGAAAACATCCAGCGGCAATGGCGTAACCATTGGCCCAATCTTGCTCGGCGCTCGCCGTCCGGTGCACATCTTGACGCCAACATCGACAGTACGCCGTATCGTCAATATGACAGCGGTTACCGTCGCTGAGGCCTCGCTGCGTATCTAACGCACAGGCCTCAAGGCAGTACGGTTTGCAGCAAGCATTGCTCGCTACGTAAATCGATGTACGCCTGCTCACTACCCCTCGGGTAGATGCGCAGGCGTAAGCTGGCGAATGGCGTGACACGCAAGGTGCGCGCCAACCAACGATTTCTTTCATCCTCTAATGCTAGCCATGGCGTAATGCGCGGATTGCCACCATCAGCGTGAATGTGCAGACGAAAATCGTCGTTCACTAGTGTTGCTATCCAGCGGTAATCAGCAAACTCCGGTGCGTCCGTCGTAGCGTTAGGCATCCAACGATCAAAACAATAGTCTCGACCACCAACACTGACTTGTGCCTGCGCAATAGTTAATGGCGCGCGCCGCCCCAGCGCTGGCGCCAGCCATTGCCCCATAGCGACTGCACTCGCCTTGGTCTGGCCATCGAAATTGATGCACTGCAGTTGCGCGCTACCCATGGCAGCAAGGCGGCTATGGCACTGCCATTGACCGCCTTCAGCAAGGCCATCGAGAGTTATAGGTGATGCGCCGGCTTTACTGGTTGGCGTAATTTGCCAGTGGCCATCACGGGTGTGGGCTTGAGCTTTAAGTGCGCCTAATGGGCTGCGCAAAATACTGCGCTTCGGCACCTGCAAGACGCTGCTGCTATTGGCCATAGCTTGGCCATTGGCGCCGAAAAAGCGAGCTCGTTGCACGCCATCACGCTCGCTCAAAAAACTGCCCGATGGCCAACTATGCTCGGTCGTGGTCCAGTCGCCACGTTCACGCCAACGCGATAAATCAGCGCCTGCCAAGTTGCGCTCATCGTGCAGACAATGCACACGCGGCTGGCCATCACGAGAAAACAAAGCTAAGGCTACGCGCAACTGCGCTTGTCGGCGCAGAGGATGAATGGCGGTGTATTGCTGTAGCCAATAAGCGGTGTCGGTGGAGGAGTTTAAGCCCCAGC